>DASZOE010000130.1:0-3322 GCA_035550945.1 Acidimicrobiales bacterium | reverse complement strand
GGCCAGCCAAGCAGGAAGAGGTTGAAGTAGTCGCAGTCGTGGTCGGAGTGGAGGTGGGTGAGGAACACCGAGTCGAGCTGCTTCAGGAGCCGGGCCCGGCGCAGCTGGCGGGTCACGCCGCTGCCGCAGTCGACAAGGAGGACCCGCTCACCGACGACGACAGCCGACGCGATCCCGGCACGGACCGGTGAGGGCAGGGGCCCCCCGGCCGTGCCCAGCAGCACGAGCCTGGTGGCCCCTCCGTCCCCCCATCCGCGATCCACCCGGCTAGCCCAGGACGCGCTTCTTGAAACCGGTGATCCCGAGCCAGGTCAGGAGGATGGCGAACCCGAGGAGCGGGCCGTAGATGGCGGGGAGGGGCATGTGCACGACGCCGATCGACAGGCCGGCGCGGAAGCCCTCGCTCATGTAGACGAGGGGGTTCACGAGCACGAGCCACTTGAGCCACGGGATCGGGGTGAGCGCGTCCCACGTGTAGAAGATGGCGCCGAAGAAGCCCAGGGGCAGGGCGATGAAGCCGGCCAGCAGGGGGACGAGCCGGGGCTCCATACGCGTCCCGATGGTCAGCCCGAGGGCGGCGGACGTGTAGCAGGCCAGAGGCGTGATCGTGAGCAGGACCGGCCAGTGGGCATTGAGGTAGATGGGCGCGTCGGGGAGGAAGGCGGCCACCGGGAACACGATCAGGCCCGCGAACAGCGACTGCAGGGAACCGGCGACGACCTTCTCCATGGCGATTGTCCCGATCGTCGTGGGCGCCAGCACCCGGTCCTCGAGCTCGTTGGTGATGTCGAGCTCGCGTGAGAGCGGGAGGGCCACCCGGAACAGGCCCTGGAAGATGATCGACTGGGCCACCATGCCCCCGAGGAGCAGCGTGGAGAACCGGCCCACGTTCCCCTCACCGCCGATACCCTGGCCGATGCGGGGGAAGACGAAGGTGAAGACGAACACCAGCATCACGGGCTGCATCAGGGTGTTGGGCAGGAACTCCTTGAGATCGCGGTCGAGCACGGTGAGGTCCCGCAGCAGCAGGGCCCGGAACGCCTTCCAGGTCGCCCGCCGCCGGGAGAACTCGGCCTCGCCGGGCGCAGGGGCGGACGCAGTGTCGGCGGTGATGGTGGTCACTCGCGCAGGTCCCTGCCGGTGAGGTTGATGAAGACGTGCTCGAGCGTGACCTCACCCCGGAGGTCGTCGAGGCGCAGGCCGTGGCGGTCCGCGGCCGCGATCACGTCGACCAGGGCGGTGTCGACGCCCGCCCTGTCGAACACGTCCCCTTCGAACGACTCGCCCCTCGTGCGCTCGAGGGCCCGGAGGCGGGCGAGCCAGGCCTTGGCGTTCGTCGCCGGTCCCCTGCCGTCGGAGGCCGAGCGCTTGAGGGCCGCGGGCGTACCCAGGGCGAGGATCCTCCCGTGGTCCATGATGGCCACGCGGTCGCAGAACCGGTCGGCCTCCTCCATGTAGTGGGTGGTGAGCAGGATCGTCTGCCCTTCGGCGTGGAGCTCTCCCACGATCTCCCACAGGGCCAGGCGGCTCTGGGGGTCGAGCCCGGCGGTGGGCTCGTCGAGGAAGAGCACGGCGGGACGGTGCAGCACGGCCCGCGCCACCATGAGGCGCTGGGCCATTCCTCCGGAGAGGTGGCGCACCTCGGCCCGGGCCCGGTGGGCCAGCCGGAACCGCTCCAGGAGCCGGTCGGCCGCCTCCCGGGCGTCCCGCGCCCCCATGCCGTAGTAGCGGCCGTGGAAGTAGAGGTTCTCCCACGCGGTGAGGCTGCGGTCGAGGGTGTTCACCTGGTGGACCACGCCGATGAACTGCTTGGCGGCAGGGGCGTCGGCCATCACGTCGACGCCGTTCACCAGGGCCTGGCCCGCGGTGGGCAGCACCCGGGTGGTGAGCATGCCGACCGTTGTCGTCTTCCCCGCCCCGTTGGGCCCGAGGAGCCCGAAGATCTCACCCTTGCGCACGGTGAGGTCGAGATGGTCAACGGCGACGATCTCCCGGGCCCGGTCGCGGCCCTCCGAGCGGTAGATCTTGGTGAGCCCCGCGGTGCGAATGACCTCCCCGACGCCGGGCGAGAGCACGGAAGTGCGGGCGTCGGAAGGCTTCGGCGTGGAGTTCATCGCGGCGCCCCGATAGTAGACAAGGCCGGCAGCCCGGGGCGTTCCAAGGCCCGTTGCTACCCTGGTCCGGTGAGGGGCATCTCCCGTCTCGTCGTGGTGGCCGCCCTCGCCGCCATCGCCTTCGCGGTGGCGCTGGTGAACTTCCGCGAGCCCCCCTTCCACGAGTGCCAGG
Organism: Acidimicrobiales bacterium; assembly: GCA_035550945.1. Lineage (GTDB taxonomy): Bacteria > Actinomycetota > Acidimicrobiia > Acidimicrobiales > AC-14 > DASZOE01. The sequence goes on along the minus strand of DASZOE010000130.1, from coordinate 1,036 downwards.
CGGAGGCCACGACCGACCCGGCGTACGCTGCCCGCCTCGAAGAGCCGCCCGACGTCAACCTCACCGTGTACCACCTCCTCGTGACGCGCCGCGATCAGCCGGTGCGGGGCGCCAAGGTGTGCATGCGAGCGGACATGGGAGGCTTGGGAGGGATGTCGGGCATGGGCACCAGCAACGAGGCCCGCGAGGTCGGGCCCGGCCGCTACCGGGTGGAGATCCGCTTCGAGATGAGCGGGTTCTGGCAGAGCACCGTCATCGTCGACACCGGGCAGGGGAAGCCGGTCGCCATTCCCTTCGACGTTCGGGTCTCGTAGCGGCCGCTTCGACGACATGGGACCCGAGGCCCCGGGGGACCACGTGACCGGGGCGCCCACACCACCTTGGCTGATTCCCAGAGTTCCCTGGTCGGCACGCCTCGCCCAGTGGCGGAGCTCCCGACCGGCGTGGCCCCTCCTCTTCACGGTCACGCTGTTCGTCAGCTCGGCCTTGCTGTTCGCCGTGCAGCCGATGTTCGCCAAGATGGTCCTCCCCCGGCTGGGCGGGACACCGGCGACCTGGATCACCTGCCTGCTGTTCTTCCAGTCCGCCCTGCTGGCCGGCTACGCCTACGCCCACTGGTCCATGTCCTGGCTCGGGCCCCGCCAACCCCTGGTCCACGGGGCGCTGCTGGTGGCCGCCCTCGCCGTCCTCCCCGTCGCCGTGCCCTCGGAGTGGACGCCCGGGACCGCCGGCCCCCCCGTCGTAGGGCTCCTCGCCCTCCTGGTCGTGGCCGTGGGCCTGCCCTTCTTCGCGGTCGCGTCGACCGCCCCGCTGCTGCAGCGTTGGTTCTCGGCCGTGCGCCATCCCGCCGCCGATGATCCCTACTTCCTCTTCCGGGCCAGCAACCTCGGCAGCATGCTGGCGCTCCTGGCCTATCCCGTCCTCATCGAGCCCCGGCTGCGCCTCGCCGACCAGAGCCGGGTCTGGACCGCGGGCTACGTGGGCCTCGTCCTCCTCACCGCCGCCTGCGCCCTGGCCCCCCGCTCCTCCCCTCCGT
>DASZOE010000129.1:0-2956 GCA_035550945.1 Acidimicrobiales bacterium | reverse complement strand
CGCCGATGGCGGCGTTGGCCGGTCCCGGGTGGCCGATGGTGGTGCTCCACGTCTCGGCCTCCTTCAGGAAGGCCAGCTTGTTGGCCGGCTGGGAGCCGAAGGGGTCGTTGTCGAGCCAGGCGTCGAGCTGGGGGACGGTCTGGGGGAACGCCGGGAACGTGTACAGCTCGGAGTTGTTGGTCGCCGAGGCGTAGTTGGTGGTCAGGTTGAGGATGAACTCCTTCGCCGCGTCCGGGTTCTTGGCGTGGTTGGGGATCACGTAGATGGGGATCACGTGCTCGCTGGCCAGGCCCACGCCCCGGGGGCCCTTCAGGGGCGGTGTGAAGAACACGTCGCCGGCCACGTCGGGGTTGGCCGTCTGGGCCGTGCGGTAGGCGGAGATCGAGTTGAGGATGTAGGACAGGTTCCCGGCGATCAGTCCCTGGTTGTTCGACGCCGCGTTCCAGGCGAAGACCTCGTCGGTCATGGCGTCCCGGAACAGGCGGGCCATGAAGTCCACGGCCTCGACGGTCTGCTCGGAGTTGATGACGACGTTCTCGTCCTCGTCCTGGATCGATCCCCCGAACGACCAGATCAGGGCCCGGGCCGCCATGTTGGAGTCGAGCTCGTTCGACATGCCGATGCCGAGCTGGACGTTCTGCTCCCGCTTGATGCGTCCTCCGCCGTCGAGCAGGTCCTGGTAGGTGGCCGGCCCGTCGGGCATGCCGATCCGCTCCCACATGCTCCGGCGGTAGTCGCCCGGGTCGGGGACCCATCCGTGGCAGAAGCCGTAGTACTTCCCGGTCTTGGGGTTGAAGGTGCTGCGGGTGCAGAGGCCCAGCTGGTCGCCGAAGCGGCGCGTGGCCTCCTCGTTGACGTCCTTGAGGTCGAGGAGGCTGGGCTCGAAGGCGGACGGCGGCGAGAGGAACTCGATGAGGTCGTGGCCCTCCCGGGCCGCGATCTCGGCCGACGCCCGGGCCTGGATGTCGGCCAGGTTGATGTGGTCGACGGTGACGTTCACCCCCACCTGTCGACCCCAGTCGGCGACGAAGCCGTCGAACCACCGGTCGTGGCGAGGAACGAAGTGGCTCCACTGGAGGATCCTCAGGTCGCCTGAGATCCTCCTGCTGGGATCCTGCAGGGTGGAGGTGACGCCCGTCGCTCCCGGCGAGTCCTCGTCGCCGTTGGTGCCGCAGGCGACGAGGAGGGTGAGCCCGGCGGATGCCTGCAGGAAGCGCCGCCGCGACATCCCGGACCGACGACTGTTGTCCTCCACGGGCCTGCCTCCTGTGTCCTGGGGCCCCGTCGTAGACGGCGTCGACTGAAATGCGGATGAAAGGTACACCGCGGCCGCGAACCCGTGACGGGTTCAGTGGAGGAGCAGGGCGGGCAGCTCGGCGACCGACTCGGCCCGCAGGTCCGGGGTGACGGGGAGATCCCGTTCGCGGCCCCGGGGGCCGAGCAGGCACGTGCGCATCCCCACGGCGGCGGCGCCACCGACGTCGGCGCCGGGGTCGTCACCGACGTGGAGCGTGGCCGACGGGTGCACGCCGGCGGCGGCCAGTGCCTGCTGGAAGATCTCCCGACCCGGCTTGCGGACGCCGACCTCGGAGGAGATCACGACGGGGTCGAAGAACGGGCCGATCCCGAGCTGCTCGAGCTCGGGCCCGGTGAACAGCCACTGGGCGTTCGACACCAGGCCCAGGCGGAAGGGGCCCGCCAGCCGGCGAAGCGCCTCCACCGTCCCCGGCATCAAGGCCAGGCGCATTCGTGAGGCGGCCCGGAAGGCCGCGGCCGCGGCCGCGACCTCCTCGGGGCCGGGCGCCCTTCGGAGAACGGCGCCGAGGTGGGCGGCGATGACCGGGCCGAGGTCGGGCTCCCCGAACGGCCCCGGCGCCGCCGCCCGCCGGACGTCGTCGAAGAGGGGATGGTCGCGCTCCCGGGCGGCCGCGGTCCGGCCGTGGACGGCGGCGACCCAGCCTTCGAAGTTTCGCCTCGTGGCGGCCGAGCCCTCGTCGGTCGCGATGTCGATCAGCGTCCCGTAGAGGTCGAAGAGCACGCACTCGAGCACGACGCCACCTCACACCAGGTCGGGCTCGGCCACCCCACGCCGGGGCACGGCGACGGGGGGCAGCCCGATGCCGCCGAAGAGGCCGGACGCCGGGCCCCTCCCGGCCAGGGCGTCGGCGGCCAGGACCACGGCCGCGCCGCTGTAGGTCGTGCGCTCGCCGCCGGGGAAGTGCACCCGCTCGGGGTGGACCATGCCGGTGAAGTAGCTCCCGTCCTCGTGCCGCAGATGGCGGGTCCAGGACAGGAGCCGGCGCGCCGGGTCGTCGAGGCCGGCGGCGGCGTGGGCGAGCGCGCACTCGGCCGTTTCCGCGGCGGTGACCCAGGGGCGGTCGGACACGCACCGGGCGCCGAGGCCCTCCATCACGAAGCGGCCGCGACCCGCGGCCAGGCGCTCCCGGGCCGCGTCGCCGCCCACCACGCCGACGAGCACCGGGTAGTACCAGTCCATCGCCCAGCGGTCCTTGGGCATGAACGCTCCGGGCCGGTGCTCGGCGATGGCGCCGGCGAGGGCCGCCGCGGCCCGCTCCCAGGCCGGGCGCCGGTGGCCCAGGCGGGCGGCCGCGGCGAGGGCGCACCGGAGGCTGAAGAGGGTGCTCGACGAGGCGGTGAGGAGGGCGAAGGACCAGGGCGTGCCGTCGGCGTGGCGGGCCCAGATGACCTCTCCGCCCTTCCTCTGCAGGGTGAGGACGAACCCCATGGCCCGCTCCACGGCCGGCCACATGGCGGCGAGGAAGCGGGCGTCGGCGGTGGCGAGGAAGTGGTGCCAGACGCCGGTGGCCACGTAGGCGATGACGTTGGCGTCGAGCGTCGCCACCTTCACCCGGGCGCCCGCCAGGTAGTACTGGTGCCAGGCCCCGTCGGGACGCTGAGTCGCGGCGAGCCAGACGTAGGCAGCCTCGGCCTCGGC
>DASZOE010000128.1:0-13507 GCA_035550945.1 Acidimicrobiales bacterium | reverse complement strand
CACGAGCAGCACGGCCAGGACCAGGGCCGTCGCCGCCAAGGCGAGCGAGTTCCGGCGCTCCCCGTCCTGGCCCGCCACCGCTCAGGGGGCGAGCGGGCGGCCTGCGGGGCCGGAACGCAGCGGCAGGGTCTCGACCCGGGCCGGGGCCGAGCCGCCTTCCCACGCCAGCGTGACCTCCGCCGGCGGGGCGACGGCCCGCCCGACGTAGGCCAGGGCCACCGGGGCCCCGAGGCCGGGCGACACGCCCACGCTGGTGAGCGAGCCCACGTCCTTGCCGTCGGCCTGCACCGCCGCCCCCACCGGCGGCGGCGACTCGGCGGCGACGATCACGCCGCGGAGGTGGCGGGGCACGTTGCCGCCCCGGGAGTCGATGCGGGCCACCAGCTCCTGGCCCGTGAAGCAGCCCTTGGTGAAGCTCACCGTCTGGGGGACGATGCCGGCCTCGGCCGGGATGGTGCGCTCGTCGAGCTCCGACCCCATGGCCGGGACCCCCGCCTCGATGCGCACGATCTCATAGGCCTCCTCCGGGCACGGCCGCACCCCGGGGGGGAAGGCGGGCGCGGGGCCGAGGAGGTCGACGCCGGGCCAGCCCGGCCATTCGGCGGTGGCCACGACCACGTCACCGTCGGCGGGCGGGGACACCTCCGCCGCCCGGGGCCCGCGGAGCGCCACGCAGCGCCAGTCGAGGGCCTCGAGGTCGCACTTCACCCGCAGCTTGTAGCGCTGCAGGCGCTCGAGCACCGCCGCGCCCCAGCCGCCGTCGGTGTCGAGCAGGAACTCGTCGTCGCCCCGGCGGACGAACCGCACGAGGGCGACCACCTTGCCCTGGGGCTGGAGGAGGAAGGACCAGGCCGAGCCCCCCGGAGGCAGGTCGACCTCCTGCGAGAGCTGCCCCTCGAGGAAGGCGAGGGCGTCGGGGCCGGAGGCCCGGAGGACGTCGCGCCGGAGCTCGACCGCCCCAACGTCGTCGCGCAGGGCGGCGTAGTCGTCGGCAGCGACCGGGGCCGGCGGACCGGCGGTGGCGTCGCGATCGGTCATGTCGCGGTCCCCGCCGCCACCTCGACCCCGGTGGCGGCGCGCATCCGGCGGGCGGCGGGAACGGCGGCCAGGAGGGCGGCGGCCTTGTTGCGGCACTCCTCGTCCTCGGCCGCGGGGTCGCTGTCGGCGACGATCCCCGCCCCCGCCTGCACCGAGGCCCGACCGTCGGGAGCGACCATCATCGTGCGGATGGCGATGGCGGTGTCGAGGTTGCCCGAGAAGTCGAGGTAGCCGACGACGCCGGCGTAGGGGCCCCGCTTGGTCGGCTCCAGGGCGTCGATGATCTCCATGGCCCGCACCTTGGGGGCGCCGGACACCGTGCCCGCCGGCAGGGTGGCCCGCAGCACGTCGATGGGCCCGCGGCCGGCACCCAGGCGTCCGGAGACCTGCGAGGTCAGGTGCATGACGTGGCTGTAGCGCTCGAGGGTCATCACCTCGTCGACGACCTCGGTGCCGAACTCGACGACCCGGCCCACGTCGTTGCGGGCCAGGTCGAGCAGCATCACGTGCTCGGCCACCTCCTTGGGGTGCTCGGCCAGCTCGCCGGCCAGGCGGCGGTCCTCCTCGTCGGTCCGGCCGCGGGGGCGGGTGCCGGCGATGGGCCGGGACACGACGCGGCCGTGGCGGAGCATCACCATCGGCTCGGGCGACGACCCGACCACGGTGATCGCCGGATGGCGGAGGAAGTACATGTACGGGCTGGGGTTCACCTGGCGCAGCACCCGGTACACGTCGAAGGGGTCGGCGCCCAGGTCGAGGTCGAAACGCTGGGAGAGCACGACCTGGAAGATGTCGCCGGCGAGGATGTGCTCCTTGGCGACGGCCACCGCGTCGCAGTAGGCCCGGGTGCCGACGGTCGAGCGGACCTCGGGCAGCGGGTCGTCGGGGAGCGGCGGGGGCACGGGGACGTAGGCCAGCGGCCGGCCCAGGTCGGCGGCCAGCTCCCCCACCCGACGCCCGGCCCGGTCGTAGGCGGCGTCGAGGTCGGCGGCTGTCGCCCCCGGCGGCACGACCACGTTGTCGATCAGGTACACGCGCTGGCGCCAGTGGTCGAAGGCCGCCACCTGGCCGATCACCGAGAGGACGGCGTCGGGGAAGCCGAGGTCGTCGGGAGGGACGTCGGGCAGGCGCTCGACCTCCCGGACCACGTCGTAGCCGAGGTACCCGACCACACCGCCGTGGAGCGGGGGCAGGTCGGGCAGCGCCGGCGACCGGGAGCGAGCGAGGAGGGCCTCGACCGCGGCGAGCACCCCCCGATCGAGGGCGACGCCCGGCAGCGGCCGGCCCTCGACCTCCAGCCGCCCGTGGCGGGCGACGAGGACCGTCGAGGGCTCCCTGCCGACGAAGGAGAACCGGCCCCAGCGATCGCCGTGCTCCACGGACTCCAGCAGGAACCCCGGACCGTTGGCGGCCAGCTTCATGAAGGCGGAGACCGGCGTCTCCAGGTCGGCCACCAGCTCCCGCCACACCGGGACCACCGTGTGGTCGGCGGCCAGGCGGTGGAACCCTGCCCTATCCGGTCGCAGCACGAGCTTCGCCGGCGGGGCCGGCTGCGCCGGTACCGGCCGTGCCGAAGGCGCGGAAGAAACAGGAACGCTCGCCGGTGTGGCAGGCCCCTCGCCCCTCCTGCTCGACGACGAGGAGGATGGTGTCGGCGTCACAGTCGAAGTAGGCCTCCCGCACCCACTGGCGGTCGCCGGACGTCTCACCTTTGCACCACAGCTCGCGCCGCGACCGGCTCCAGAACCAGGTGCGGCCCGTCTCCAGCGTGCGTCGCAGGCTCACCTCGTTCACCCAGGCCAGCATGAGCACCCGCCCGGTGCCCTGCTCCTGGACGATGGCAGGGGCCAGGCCCCGGTCGTCGAAGGCGACGCCCGCGAGCTCCTCGGGCGTGACGGCGATGGGAGTGGCGGCGGGCACAACCTCATGGTAGGCGGCACGACGCCCGGCGGAGACGGTGATCGCCGGCAGGGATCACCCCGTGGCGGGGACCGGCCTCCTACCGTGAAGGGATGGCCGTCCTGCCCGTCCCCCACCAGGAGCCGCCGGTCCACCCGCCGGCGCTGCCGGAGGACGGCCCTCGAGTGTTTCCCCCGCGTGCGCTCGGGCCCTCCGTCGAGAGGAGCGACGACCCTGCGCCGGAACTGTGGCGGCTCGCGGCACAGGCCGAGTCGCTGTTGGGTGACACCACCGGCCTGTTCGACGGCGCCCACATCGGTCAGCGGGTGGGCGCGGTGGCGGGACTGCTGCGGGACGCCGCCGCGGCGGTTGCCGCGGCCGACGCCCACGTGGCCGAGGCCCGGGCCGAGGCGGCTCGGGTCGCCGACCGCGCCGAGGAGGAGGTGGCCCGGCTGTGGCGGACGGTGTCCGCTGACGTCGCCACCCGGCGGGCTGCCACCGACGCCTTCGTGGCCCGCGCCGTGGAGCGTGCCGAACGGGACGCCGACGCCCGGCTCGCCGACGCCTCGGCCAGGGCCGATCTGCTCCTGGCCCGGGCCGAGGACCTGGTGGCCGCCTGGCTCGACGAGGCCAACGCCGAGGTCGCCCGCATCCTTGCGCCGGTGCCGGCCCCGCCGCCGGCAGCGACAGTCGCCCCGACCGGGTCGTCCCCGCCGCGGCGGCCACGTCGTCGTCGACGCCTACGTCGGCTCTTCCGACGACGATCCCTCGAGGGGTGACGCCCGGGTCGGGCTCGGAGAGCCCGCCCGCCCGTCGTGGTCCGTGCCGACGTCGGCGGCCTCAGGCCCCTCCCGAACCTCCTGTTCAGCCTGGGTGCGGAGATCGAGTGCCGCCTCGAGCTCTCGCTGGGCCGCCTCCAGGTCGGCGTGCGCCACCCTCTCCGTCTCGGCCGCCCGCTCCTGGGCCGCCAGCAACATCCGTTCTGCCTCTCGTTCGGCCGCGGCTCGGCGCTCGGCGGCCGCGGCCAGCTCCTGGTCCACTTCCCGACGACGCTGCTGGACCTCCTGCTGCTCCCGACGAGCGGCGGCCAGAGCGTCGGCGGCCTCGTCAGCGGCGGCGGCGACTCGAGATGCCTCCTTCTCCGCCTCGATCCGCTTCTCGCTGGCCCCCTCAACGTCACGCGCTGCGGCCTCCAGGGCGGCGTGGGCGGCCCGGAGGATCTCGCCCGCCTGCTGTTCCGCCTTTCGAACCAGCCGCGCCGCTTCCCCCTCCGCGGCGCGTGATCTCTCGCTGGCGGAGTCGAGCTCGTCCTGGGCCGCGGCTCGGATGGTGGAGGCCCGCTGCAGTTCGGCCGCCGCCTCCTCGCGGACCTGGGCCGCATCGCGGGCCGCCGTTTCCCGGAGAGTCGATGCTTCCCTTTCCGCATCCCGCCGGAGGAGGCGGACCGCCTCGAGCTCACGATCGGCGTCGGCCCGCACCTCTCGCGCCTGCTGGAGCTCCCTGCGCGCTTCCTCCCGCGTTTGGTCCGCGTCCAAGGCGGCCTTCTCCCGCACAAGGGAGGCGGCGCGCTCGGCGTGGACGCGGACCTCTCGCGCGCCTTGCAGCTCACGGTCCGCCTCGGCGCGGATCTCCTCAGCCCGCGCCAACTCCGCTCCTGCCGCCTGCCGGAGGCCCTCCGCCTCGGCCTCTGCGTCCCTTCGAACCGCCGACGCCTCCCGCTGCCCCTCGAGGCGGAGGTCCTCGGCCGCCTCGGCCGCCGCCCGGGCGATGACCGCGACCTGCTCGCCTAGCTCCGCATAGGGATCGTGTCCTGCCTCGCGGGTCGCAGAGGCCATCGCCCTCTGCGCCTCGCGAAGGTCCTGCGCGAGCTCCCGCAGGTAGGCGTCGACCTCGTCCTTGTCGTAACCGCGCAGTGCGGCAACGAATCGCTTGTTCTCCAGCTCGTCAGGCGACGTTGGCATCGCGGTCCTCGGAAATCAGGGAGTTGGATCGTGCTCGACGCGCGGAACTGCCGCTCGAACGGACGAAGTCCCCTCCTAACCCTATTCGCACCATCATTGGTATACCGCTTCATAACGGCGAGCCACGCTGGCCCTGTCCCGTACCGGCCAGGTGCGCGGTCGTAGTCTGTGGACGAGGAAGAACGAAATCAGCCAAGAGCCCTGTCCCTGGCGGTCAGCGATCGCACACCCGTCCGGGAATCTTCGAGCGGCCTCGTCTCCGTTGCTGGCGGGATTCAGCATCGGTGGCGATGGCTGGGCTGGGCGTAGAAGTACCATCGACCCCCATGGAAGCGAGCGCCGACGCACCGGAGTTCGATCTCCGGAGGCACCTTCGCGTGCTATGGCGTCGCAAGGCGATCATTGCCCTCGTGACGTTCGCGTTGGTGGCCTCGGCATGGGTAGCCACCGCCTTTCAGGAGCCGCTCTACGCTGCGAGGGTCAAGGTTCTGCTCGAGCGGCGAAGCACGGAATCACTTTTCGACACGACCGGCGAAGACGAATCCGACCCCGCCCGGCGGGTGAGCAACGAGATGGAGGTCATCAAGAGCGAGCCCGTCCGGGCAGCCGTGCACGAGCGCCTGGGATCCCACCGGCCCGTGACTGTGGGCCAGGTCGGCGACACCGACGTTGTCGAGGTCGGGGGAGTCAGTGGTGATCCGAGACGAGCGGGCGAGATTGCCCGTGCCTATGCCCTCGAGTACATCGAGCTTCGCCGCCGCCAGGCCGTCGAGGACCTCACGACTGCGGCGAGCAAGCTCGAGGCCAAGATCAACAGCCTGCAAGCACAGATCGACGTGCTCGACGGACGGGTGAACGAGGCGGCCCAGCAGCAGGCGCGCGCGCGGGGGCCCGACGGTTTCATGCCCGCCGAGCCGCTGGCCGGCCTCACCGCGCAGCGCGCCCACCTGCTCACAGAGCAGGCCCTTCTCAAGCAGAGGCTCAACGACCTGCAACTCGACGCCGACCTCCGGACAGGAGGAGCGGAGCTCGTCACCGGAACGCTGGTCCGAACGTCCAAGATCGGCCCACACCCCCTGCGCAACGGCATCGTCGCACTGGCGTTCGGCGTCGTCATCGGCATGGGTCTCGCCTTCCTGTTGGAATACGTCGACGACACAATCAGGAGTCGAGAAGACCTGGCCCGAGCGGTCCCTGGACTCCCCGTATTGGCTCTGGTTCCAAGAGTTCGCGACTCGAGGCACCGTCCCAGCCCGTTGGCGCAGAGAACCCTCACCAAGCCACAGGCCGCGGCGGCGGAGGCGTACACCAGCCTGCGCACCTCCCTGCAGTTCGTCGGCGGGACGCGCGTTCCCCGCGTGATCCAGGTCACCAGCGCCAAAGCCGGAGAAGGCAAGACGACGGTGGCCGCCAATCTCGCCGTCGCCTTGGCACGGGGAGGACAGCGGGTGGCGCTGGTGGACTGCGACCTTCGGCGCTCCCGATTACGCGAGCTGTTCGACCTCTCAAGCAGCGGGGGGTTCACGTCGGTGTTCTTCCACGACCAGACCCTTGAATCGGCCATGCAGCAGGCCCCCGGCGTCGATCGCCTCTGGATCCTCCCTGCCGGTCCGCTCCCCTCGAACCCGGCAGAGGTCGTGTCGGCGAAGCGGACCGCCGAGATCTTCGCCGACCTCCAAACGGCCTACGACGTCGTTCTCGCTGACTCCCCGCCGGTTCTGCCGGTTGCCGACCCCATTGCGCTCTCGGCTTGGGTGGAGAGCACGCTCTTGATCACGCGTGCCAGCGTCACGACCAGGCGCGACCTGCGGCGGACAGTCGAGATGCTGGAGCAAGCCGGAGTCCCGATGATGGGCAGCGTGCTCAACGACGTCAGCGTCGATGTCGGTTACTCGTATCGCTACTACTACCGCGACGCCGTCTCTACGCCCGCCGGCCGCGGCGACGGGACCGCTCGACTGGCTCCCCCGGAGAGCAGTCAATCGCCGGTCGGAAACGGCCAGGACAAGCGATCGGGCGCCGCCGACCGGCCGTCGCGCCCAGCGCCGTGACATCGGACGAGCCCGTGGCCGGGGGTTCCGGTCGAACGGTGTTCGTGGTCACCACCTACCCCGGGCAAGCGGGTGTACAGGAACTCGAGCGTCGTATCGCCGCCGGTTCGCAGCCTCGCCGACCTTACGTCGAACTGGCACGCATCACGGGCGCAGAGGTCATCGACAGTGACTACATGACCAGGCGAGCGTCGCCTCTCGCCAAGGTCGTTGCGAGACGAGTTGGGCTTCCCGCCGGGCAGGTGTGTGAGGCCTTCCTTCGCCGGCGAAGGTACAAGGCGGTGTGCGCCTTCGCCGACCGCCTGGGAATCCCGCTGGCCCTCCTGTACAAGCTGACCCGAGCCCGCGCCCGTCTCATCATGGTGTCGGTGTGGCTTTCCCGTCCCAAGAAGGCGATCCCGATGCGCTATCTCCGGGCGCGCACCCGTCTCGACGCGATCGTGACATGGAGCAGTGTGCAGGGCGGGTTCGCCGTCCGCAACCTCGGAGTGCCGGCCGAGAAGGTCCACGTGGTGCCGTCGCCGGTCGACGATCGCTTTTGGAGCCCACGGGCGGCGCCCGTCGAGAACATGATCTGCTCGGTTGGGATGGAGGCGCGCGACTACGCGACCCTCCTGGAGGCCGTCGAGGGCCTCGACGTCGAGGTCAGGATCGCGGTCGGCACCCTCGTATTCTCGGCGGGCGGGGGTGCGGGCTCGACCGAGTCAAGTGAGCCTCCTTTCGCCCTGTTGAAGCGGACGTTCGGGTACCGCTTCTACCGACAATGGGCCGAGGAACTGAGTAGCGGCAGGCTTCCGGGCAACGTTCGGATCAGTCAACAGCTGACCCCGGAGGAGCTCCGAGGCCTCTACAGCCGAGCGCGTCTCGTCGTCGTCCCGCTGCACGACGTGGATGCCGACTGCGGCATCACGACCACGAAGGAGGCGATGGCCATGGGCAAGCCCGTCGTCGTCACCCGCACGAAGGGCCAGGTGGACATGCTCGAAGACGGGAAGCAGGGCGTCTACGTCCCTCCCTACGATGCCGCTGCCCTTCGATCCGCGATCGAGCGTCTGCTCGCCTCGCCGGAGGAGGCGGACCGGATGGGGCGGGCCGGGCGCTCCCTGGTCGAGGCCCGCCACAGCATGGACGCGCATGTCCGATACTTCCTCGCCCTCTTGGGTGAGCAGGACACGGCCGACGCGGTTGGCTCACCGCTCCGCGAGCCTCGTCCTTCTTGAGCGCTGGGCATTCGCCGCTGACGCCACTGCCTGCTCGAGCTGCAAGAGGACGGAATCGAGTGAGAACAGATCTGCCCTCTTCAGGACATGGTTCCGGGCATGAGCACGGGCCGTGTCGTCCTCCAGGGCGCAAATGAGCTTCGTCGCCAGAGATTCCGTGTCACCCGGGGGGAACAAGAGCGGGTAGTCGTCTCCGAGCACCGCCCGGTTGGCAGCGAGGTCCGTCGCCACGACGACGCGGCCCCATGCGCACGCCTCCACGAGCGAGTTCGACATTCCCTCCACCACACTCGGCAGCACGAAGACGTCGGACGTCCTCAGGAATGGCACGACGTCGGCAACCCAGCCGGTGAACGACACGGTTCTCTCCAGGAGCGGGTCGTCAGCGACGATCTCTCTCAACTCCGCCTCCACCGGTTCGTGGTCGCCGCCATCGCCGACGAGACAAAGCGTCGCCTCCGGGCACCGGATCAGGACGGCCCGCCATGCGTCGAGCAGTCGTACGAGATCCTTCGCCTTCGAGAGCCGACCGGTGAAAGCAACCGCCGGGTGCCCTGTCAGGGGCGGAGGGTCGACGCGCTCAACCGGTGTGGGAATTACGGCGACCTGCTCTGGCGAGACGAGTCGTCGCAAGTCATCCGCCGCGTCCGCCGTTTGCCCAACGATGAAGGCGGCACGCCGCAGGAACGAGCGGCGAAATCGCATACCGGCACGGAACGCCCACCTCCTTCGGCGCGTCGCGGGCCACACCTGTTTCTCCGCCAGCAACTCCGCTATCTCACTCGTCGCTCCACTCTCCGTCGACAAGGCGAGGAAGGGCCTTCCCACGAGCAAGGAACAGACCGCAGCGGCCGTCGAGGTGGAGAACAACTTGATCGAGAGGAAGGCGGTCGCTCGTCGCCCCCAGAGGACACCCAGAGGGAGCGCGGCGGCGAGGAAGAGGATCGTGCTCAAGCGTCCGGTCCCGAAACCGGGGGCCTCTACCACCACGAGGTTCGGTGAGCGGGTGAAGCGGAAGCGGCGAAGATGACGCGTGCGACTCACCACTCGGACCTCCCACCCCCGGTTCGCCAGCCCGGAGGCGAGAAGCCGTGATCGCCGGGCTATGCCGCCCCGCTCGTTGTAGCCCGGGCTGAAGAAGATCAGGCGTTGTCTCCCGGTCGCCGGGATCGCTGTCACGGCGCAGTCAGGAAACGTCGACCCGGTCGGCCACGATGAGGGTTCCGGGGCCGCTGTTGCGGACCTTGAGAGTGTGGACGCCCGTGGCCAAGGGAGGGCTCAGGTAAATGAGCTGCTGGGCTGCCCGGGTGGCGGCATGGAAGGTGACCGCCGTCTCGTGCCCGCCGTCGATCGATACGCCGGCGGTACCCCCGTCAGGCCGTACGGTGCCGTAGACGGCCACCCTGGAGCCCTCGAAGCGCACCTGGTAGAAGTCGCCCGCTCCCCAAGAACCCCTCGTGTATCCCAAGTGGGCGCCGGTTTGCGCGAGAGTCCACCAACTGCCGCGGTACTCGAACTGGTTGAGCGCCGTACCCACGACACGCTCGTCAATGGTCAGGACAGTGCCCTGCGGAGGGGCTGCCACCGTCGTCGACGGGTAGCCGTCGGTCCCAGTGCCACCGGCGCTGACGTTCGTGACGTCGGCACGATCGGCGATGACGACGGTGCCCGAGCCAGCGTTCCGGACCTTGAGGGTGTGGTCACCCGCGGACAGGACAGGGCTCGCATAGATCAGCTGCTGGACGGCCCTGGCGGAGGCGTAGAAGCTGACCGGCGTCTCCGGCCCGCCGTCGATCGATACTCGGGCCGGGCCACCATCGGGGCGGACCGTCGCGTAAAGGGCCACCGCCGTGCCCCTGAATCGGAGCTGGTAGAAGTCGCCATTTTCCCAGGAGCCGTGGGCGGTTCCGTGATACGCACCCTCCTGATCCAAGCGCCACCACTTCCCCTGATACTCGACCTGGTTCGTTCCCGTTCCGACCGCGGTGTCGTCGACGGACACGACGGTGCCGTTCGGGTCCGAGGGGGTGCGATCGGCCCACCTCAGCCACGGCTTGGTGCCCAAGTGGCCCTTGACCGTGTTCATGTAGCTCTGCGCTCCCCCGTCCGATCCGTACCAATCTCCGGAGTACCAGAACCCGATGCAGCCCCATGCATCGCCGCCCGCGTAGGGCGTCGTCCCGCCCGGGTACTGCCTGAGCCATGTTGTGAAACCTTCGTAACACAGCCGCCAGGCCATCAACGTGTAGTCGACGTTGAACGCGGTTGAGTCGCGAGACCAGGGAAAGGTTCCCCGCTCGCTCGTGGCCTTCACCTGCAGCAACCCGAAGCTCTGTGGGCACGGGACGATGTAGCCGGCCTGGCATGCAGCGGGGTTGGTCGTGTAGTCGCCGAACCCCGAATCCTTGACCGGGCTCCCACTGGCATCGACAAGTCCTTGGTACCACGTGCTCTCGGTAACCGCCATGGCACGGGCAATGTTGTCGTCGAAGCCCCACTTGCACGCTGCCCACTGGATGATCTCGTCGGTGGTCCCAGTGAAGTTGCCCGAAACCCGCGCGACGTACGGTTGCGAACGGACGTCATATCCCTGGTCGGTGGTGTAGCCGTCGAGCGAGAAGCGCCCGGCGACGGTCGAGTTCGCCGTCCTGTTCTCCGGACGCGGCTCCCAGCTGGACCGCCGCACACGCGTCCCGCATTCGGCCTCGGAGGGCAGCGGGGCGCCCACCGGCAAGAGACGGAAGTACCCGTCGGCGTCGGGGGGTGACCCGGCGGCGCCGGCCGAGGAGGCGGCCAGGAGCGTCCCCATCAGGAGGATGGTCGCCGCAATCGCGGGACCACGGCTCGAGCGAGAGTGCGGTGTGCTTCCGGCGCCAGCGCTCACCGTCACTGTGGCTGGTTCTGTCCTGATCACAATGGTGTCCCTTGCGCCCGGGGGCAATCTTGGGCGTGGGCGAGTCTCGCTGGAGCCACAGGATCCACCGCCCCGCCTCACGCACGCGTCGTCGACCGACGAGTGTACGAGGGCCGACGTAATGGCGCACGGTTTGCGCCCCCCCGGGCTCTCCTTGTCCACGGCATGGATCACCTACGTCCGGCTTGCCCGTTTCGGTCTATTCGTCTAGTCTGCCCGTTGTGACCTAACCGCGAGCGTCGAGGTGGCCCGCCCGCGCGCCAACCAGCGCGTACGTACGCCGGCCCGCCCGAGGGCGGCGTTCGGACAGTGCGACACGTTGCCACCGGCGGCTGGGCACGGAGGTGACAGACGAAGGTGGGCGGAGTCAGGGCAACTGAACGTCTCACAGCTCGCCTCGGCGCCTTTGCACTCAAGGGGTCGGCGAGAGATGCCGAACAGAAAACGAACCGACAAGCGACTCAGAGGAGTGCCATGCTTCGCCGCGCACGCCGGATGCTCGTGGTCTCCAGCATCGTTGCCTCGACGGCCCCATTCGCCAATTCGCTTCCGTCAGCGAGCGCGACGACGACGACCGTAACTGGATCGCTCTCTCCCCACGGCACCGCCCGCCATGAGGTTCCGAGCCAGCCCGGCATGATCACCATCGGCCTCTCGTGCGCTGGCAAGGCCAAGATCACCCTCTCGCTGCGCAGCCCGTCTGGCACCACGCTTGCAAGTCAACAGACGAGCTGTAGGAGCGACGACGCAGCCCTTTCTGCAACGGCGTCGTCGTCGGGCACGTACTCGGTGGAGCTGCGCGAGACGCGCGGCTACCACACGTCGTACACCTTGTCGGCCACGACCCCCGACGCCGGAACCGCCACGACGACGACCGTTCCGTCGACGACCACGACGACGGTCGCGGCCCCGGCTCCAAGTACGCCAGGGGTCAGTGTCAGCGGCAACCGGCTCGTCAACGAGAACGGCGCCCCCGTCCGCCTCCTCGGTGTGAACCGCTCGGGAACGGAGTATGCCTGCGCCGAGGGATGGGGAATCTTCGACGGACCACGGGATGCTGCGTCCGTCGATGCAATGAAAAGCTGGAACATCACCGCCGTTCGCGTGCCTCTCAACGAGACGTGCTGGCTGGGGATCAACGGCGTGAACCCCTCCTACTCCGGGACGAACTACCGGCAAGCCATTGGCGGTTACGTCTCCGTCCTGAGATCCAAGGGTCTCATCCCCGTGCTCGACCTGCACTGGAGCGCGCCGGGGACGGAGATCGCCCTGAAGAACCGCTTCATGCCGAACATGGACCACTCGCCAGCCTTCTGGGCGTCGGTGGCCTCGTACTTCAAGCACGATCCCGCCATCGTGTTCAACATCTTCAACGAGCCGAGGATCGAGTGGACATCCGATGCCGCCTTCAAGTGGAGTTGCTGGCGCGACGGCTGCATGACCCCTTACGGATGGCACGCGGCCGGCATGCAGACGCTCGTCAATGCCGTCCGTTCCACTGGCGCCGGAAACGTCATCCTCATTCCGGGTCTCAACTACGCCAACGACCTCACCGGCTGGCTCGCCTACAAGCCCAACGATCCGTTGGGTCAGCTCGCGGCCGACTTCCATTCGTACAACAGCAACTTCTGCAACACGACGACGTGTTGGGAGTCGAAGCTGGCTCCGGTGGCTGCTTCAGTCCCCCTCGTGACGGGCGAGCTCGGACAGAACGATTGCGCGCACGGCTACATCGACGGCTACATGAGCTGGGCAGATGCCCGCGGCGTCTCCTACCTGGGTTGGAGCTGGAATCCCTTCTCATGCACCGGCCAGCCGGCTCTCATCACGAGCTACGACGGCACACCCACCAACTACGGCATCGGGTTGCGCGACCACCTGCGGGCTCTGCCGACGGCCTGAGCGCCGCCGCGGCTACGACCGGAGCGCGCCGCACCGAGCGCCGCCCTCACCGCGTCGTCGAGGACGGGAGACTGGTCGCTCCACATCATCCCGTCGAGAACCCGACGGCGAGCATCAGCCCCGAGCCGCTCGCGGGTCGGGGGGTCATCCAGCAACGCCGCGATCTTCTCGGCGAGATCGATCGCGTCCGCGTTCCGGGCGTAAACCGTCGTCTCTCCGCAGAGCCGAGCCATTTCCTCCAGCGGGAACTGGACGACGGCGCGGCCCATCGCCATGTACTCGAGAACCTTCATCATCGTCGACCTGTCGTTCATCGCGTTGCGCTCATCAACGCTCACACAGACGTCGGCCGTCGCGACATAGGTCCTCACCTTGGCCGCGTCAGTGAGGACGCCGGGAAGGTGGATGACGTCGTGGAGTCGTCGCCGCTGGATCTCGGCCCGGAGGTCGTCGGTACCATCTCCGGGCCCGACGATGGCGAACGTGATGTCGGTTCGCCCTCGCTCGTGGACCAGATGGTGC
>DASZOE010000127.1:0-2152 GCA_035550945.1 Acidimicrobiales bacterium | reverse complement strand
GCAGGCCCGGAGCAGGGTCGTCTTGCCGGCGCCGTTGGGCCCGTGCACCAGCACCACCTCACCCGCGGTCACGTCGAGATCGACGCCGGCGAGGGCGGGGAAGCGCCCGAGCAGAGATACCGCGGAGCGGAAGCATACGATGAGGCCCATGGCGACCGTCTCCACGGTACCGGCGCGCTCGAACGAAGGTCCAAGCGGTCGTCGGGGCCGGCGTCGACCCAACGGCCGGCGCTGGCCCTTCGGCGGGCGCCGGGGCCCGGGCGGCCCGTCCTGGGGCGGGCGTACCGGCGGCCGGCCGGCGGGGCGTGGCCAGCCGGTTCTCGACTTCCGGCGGATCGTGCGCGGGGTCGGCAAGACCCTCATCGCCAGCGGCGTCCTGATCTTCCTGTTCGTCGCCTACCAGCTCTGGGGCACGGGCCTCGCCGAGCGTCGCGACCAGAGGGCGCTCCGCGACCAGTTCGCCCAGCGGCTCAGCACCGTGCCGTCCACGGCTCCGGGCGGGCCTCCGCCCACGGCGGCCGCTCCCATCCCGGGCGACGCCATCGCCCTCCTGCGGGTTCCGAAGCTCGGGCTCGAGAAGGCCGTCGTCGAGGGCGTCGGCGTCGAGGACCTCAAGAAGGCGCCGGGTCACTACCCCGACACGCCGATGCCGGGCGAGAAGGGCAACTCCGCCATCGCCGGCCACCGCACCACCTACGGCGCCCCCTTCGGCGACCTCGACAAGCTCGAGCCCGGCGACCCCATCCTGTTGCAGACCCAGGCCACGACCTTCCGCTACGAGGTCGACCACCTGCGGATCGTGGACCCGAGCGAGTCGTGGGTGCTCGACGACGCCGGCGACGACCGGCTGACGCTGACGACCTGCCACCCCAAGTTCAGCGCCGCCCAACGGATGATCGTCGTGGCCAAGCTCACCTCGCCGGGAACGGTCGCCACCGCTCCGGCCGTCGGCACCCCGCCGACCGACCCGCCCACCACCGAGGCGCCCCGGCCCCGCTCCGAACGGGCCGACGGGCTGGCCGGGCTGTCCGGCGAGCGGGCGGCACGCGGCCCGGCCGTCGCGTGGGGCACGGCGACGGCCCTGGTCTGGCTCCTGGCCTGGGTCGCCGGCCGGCGGTGGAACCGCTGGCTCGTCTACCTGGCGGCCACGCCGGTCTTCCTCGTGGCCCTCTTCGTGTTCTTCGAGAACTTCTCCCGCCTCCTTCCCGCCAACGTCTGAGCGGGCGGGACCCGCTCCAGCGGCGCAGGACCGGGGACTCGATGGCACGCAGGCGGAAGACAGCCGGGATCCTGCGCCACCCGGCGCAGTACATCGTCGTCGCCTTCATCGGGGCCAGCCTGGCCGGTGCCGTCCTCCTGTCGATCCCCGCGGCATCGGACGGGGCCGGTCGGACGTCCGCCCTCACCGCCCTCTTCACCGCCACCTCCGCCGTCTGCGTGACCGGCCTGGTGGTCGTCGACACCGCCGGCCACTGGACCGCCTTCGGGGAGTGGATCATCCTCGGCCTCATTCAGGCCGGCGGGTTCGGGATCATGACCCTGTCGTCGCTGCTCGGGTTCGTCGTCGCCCGACGCATCGGGTTGCGCCACCGCCTCGTCGCCGCCGCCGAGACCGGTTCGCTGAGCCTCGGCGACCTCCGTCAGCTGCTGATCGGCGTGGTCCGGCTCAGCGTCGGAGTCGAAGCCGCCGTGGCCGTGGTCCTGTGGCTCAGGTTCTGGCTCACCCACGACGAGCCTCTCGCCCGGGCCGCCCACCTGGGTGTGTTCCACGCCGTCTCGGCCTTCAACAACGCCGGGTTCTCGCTGTTCAACGACAGCCTGGAGGGATTCAGCCGCGACCCGTTCCTGCTCCTCGTCGTGGCCGCCACCATCGTGGTGGGCGGCCTCGGGTTCCCGGTCTGGATCCAGATCGCCCGGCACCCGCGCGTACCGCGGGAGTGGAGCCTCCACGCCAAGCTGACCGTGGTCGCCACCCTGTTCCTGATCGCCTCGGGGTGGGCCCTGCTGGCGTGGTTCGAGTGGACGAACCCCCGGACGCTCGGGCCCCTCTCCGCCCCGGACTCGTTGGTGAACGCGTTGTTCCACAGCGTCACGCCTCGCACCGCGGGGTTCAACTCCATCGACATCGCCGTGATGCGTGAGCCCTCCCGAC
>DASZOE010000126.1:0-1532 GCA_035550945.1 Acidimicrobiales bacterium | reverse complement strand
CGACGACGACGAGGACACCAGCACGGGCGGCGCCCCGGCCGAGGAGCTCACCATCGGGGGCTTCAACTTCAGCGAGAGCTCCATCCTCGTGTCGATCTACGAAGGTGCCCTCGCGGCCGAGGGGATCGAGGTGACCGTGCGGCCCAACCTTGGGAGCCGCGAGATCGTGGCGCCCGCCCTCGAGCGGGGCGAGATCGACCTGTACCCGGGCTACGCGGCCACCGACCTCGAGTTCTACAACCAGGGCGCGGGCGAGGCCTCGCCCGATGTGGAGGCCACGGTGGAGAAGCTGCGCAGCCGCCTGGTGCCCAAGAACATCACCGCCCTCCAGCCGTCGCCGGCCGTCAACGCCAACGCCTTCGCCGTCACCAAGGCCACGGCCGAGAGGTACAACCTCGAGACGCTCTCCGACCTGGCCCCCGTCGCCGGCGAGCTCCGGCTCGGCGGCCCCCCCGAGTGTCCGGCCCGGCCCTTCTGCGCCGCCGGCCTGGAGGCGACGTACGGCATCCGGTTCAAGGAGTTCAAGCCCCTCGACGTCGGTGGTCCCCTCTCGAAGACCGCCCTGGAGAGAGGTGACGTCGACGTCGCCCTGATCTTCTCGAGCGACGGCGCCATCCCGGACAAGGGCTTCGTGGTCCTCGAGGACGACAAGAAGCTCCAGAACGCCGACAACGTCGTGCCCATCATCCGGACCGGGGTCGTCACCGAGAAGGTCCGGCAGGTGCTCAACCGGGTGTCGGCGGCGCTCACCACCGAGGACCTGGTCGAGCTCAACAAGCGGGCCGACGTCGACAAGGAGGACCCCGAAACCTTGGCCAAGGAGTGGCTCGAGGAGCACGGGTTCGCCAAGTAGGACCCCTGTCTGTTCGCTTTGGGGATCAGGGCCGGTGCACTGAGACCGCGTACGAGCCACCGTCGTAGGGCTGGCGGTCCCAGGTGGCCCACCGCTCCGCGAGCGTGAGGCCCGCAGCCGCGGCGTCGGCGTCGTACGCGGCCAGGTCGTAGCGGCCGGGCTGCAGCTCGAACCCGGCGACGAGGGCGCCCCCGGGCTCGAGGTGGCGGGCCAGGTTGGCCACCACCGCGGCCTCGGTGCCGGGCCGGAGGTAGATCATTACGTTGCCGGCCAGCACGACCACGTCGAAGCGCCGGCCCAGGTCGACGGCGGCCAGGTCGCCCTCCACCCAGCGCAGCTCGGGGGCCTTGGCCCGGGCCCGGGCGAGCATGGCGGGGTCGAGGTCGACGCCCACCACGTCGACACCCCGCCGGGCCAGCTCGACGGCGACCCGGCCGGTGCCGCAACCCGCGTCGAGCACGGAACCGGGCCCCCACGAGCAGACGAGATCGGCCTCGCCGTGGACGTTCTCGCCCCGGGCCGCCATCCTCTCCCAGGCCTCGTCGTAGGTGGTGGCCCGCCCCCGCGCCTCGGCGAGCCAGCGGTTCTCGTCGCCTCGGGCCACGCCCCGAGTGTAGGAAGCCACCCCGCCGTGGTCTGCTAGGCAGGTCGCCATGAGCGACGTCGCCGTCCCCCTCGT
>DASZOE010000125.1:0-2386 GCA_035550945.1 Acidimicrobiales bacterium | reverse complement strand
ACTCCCGGAGGCGCACGAGCAGACGCCCGACCTCGGTCACGGCCCGGGCCGCCAGCGCGTGGTCGTCCTCGGTGGCCATCACCCGTGCGGACCGTACCAGCGGATGGAATTGCTAGGTTCTCGCCGCTCGGGGCGGTCGGTCGTCCCGAAGTGAAGGAGCAACCCGCGCCGTGGCTCTCGTCTCCGCCTTCGGTGACCCGCTTCCCCAGCCGGCCGTGGACGAGGCCCTGCGCGTCCTCGCCCAGGGCCGGCCCGTGGGCATCCCCACCGACACCGTGTACGGCCTGGCCGTCGACCCCTTCCGGCCCGGCGCCACCGACCGCCTCTTCACGGCCAAGCGTCGACCCCGCGACGTGAACCTCCCCGTCCTCGTGAGCGGGCGGGAGCAGGTGGAGCTGCTGGCCACCGCCCTCCCCGAGGGCGCCGTCGCCCTGATGGAGCGGTTCTGGCCCGGGCCCCTCACGATCGTCGTCCCCAGCCGCCCCGACCTCGCCGCCGACCTCGGCAACGACGAGGCCACGGTGGGCGTGCGCTGTCCGGCCCATCCCGTTCCGCTGGCGTTGTGCCGGGCCGCCGGTCCGCTGGCGACCACCAGCGCCAATCGCCACGGGGAGCCCACCCTCGTCGACGCCGCCGATGTGGTTGCCACCTTCGGCGGAACGGTTCCCGTCGTGCTCGACGGCGGCCCGTGCCAGGGCCTTCCCTCGACGGTCGTCGACTGCACGGGCCAGGACCCCAAGCTGTTGCGCGAGGGCCGCGTCCCCTGGGAGGAGGTGCGGGCCGTCTTCTGCGGATGAGGAGGGCGCCGGCCGCCTAGGCCCGGCCTGCACCCCGTGCGCCCGAGGCGACCGGCCGGCCCACGGGGCGACCGGAGCCAGCCGTCGTCCGGGCCGGGCGCCGGGCCCCGACCGCCCGCGGCCGCGACGCCGCGCCGTTGGCCGAGGTGCTGGCGCTTCCCGACCGGGTCGATCTCGGTCGGGTGCCCGTGGTCCCCGCCGTGGTCTTCCTCGTCGTCTTGGTGGCCTTCGCCGTCTTGGTGGCCTTCGCCGCCTTGGTGGCCTTCGTCGCCTTGGTGGCCTTCGTCGCCTTGCTGCCCTTCGTCGCCTTGGCGGCCTTGGCGGCGGGAGCGACCTTCGTCGCCTTCGTCGCCTTCGTCGCCTTCGTCGTCTTGGCGGTCTTCGCCGTCTTGGTCGTCTTGGCGGCCTTCGTGGTCGTGGTCGAGGCCTTGCTCGTCGCCGCCGCCTTGCGGTTCACCGCTCGGGTGGCCGCCTCCAGCCGCTCCATGAGCTCCTCGAGCTGGGCCTGGGAGCGGTCGGCGGCGCGCTGCACCACCCGAGGCAGCTGCTTGGCCATCTCCGCTCGCAGGGACTGGGTGGCGGCCTGGCTGGCGATGGTGGCCACGATCGAGCCGGTGGGCCCGTCGCTCTCCAGGAACGCCCGCAGCTCGGCGGCCGCGTCCTCGGGACGCCGGGCGGCGATGCGCTGGAGGCTGGTCTCCAGGGCGCCGGTGAGCACCGACACGGCCTGGCCCTGCATGTCCTCCACCGAGCCGACGATCTCGGCGATGGCCTCGCGCTGGCCCTCGGTCACGCCCCGGGTGACGGCCCGGTCGACCTGGTCGGGCAGCGTGTCGGCGAGGGTGGCCAGGCGGGCGTCGGCGCGGCGGGCCTCCAGCAGCTGGTTGAGGAGCGCCTGCTGCTCGTTGAGGAGCGCCTGCTGCTCGGTGAGGCCGTTCACCAGCTCGGCCATGGTGTCCTGCTGCCGGTTCAGCGTCCCCCGGAGGGCCTGGAGCTCGTGGCGCAGCCCAGCGAACGACCCTTCCAGCCAGCGGAGGGCGGCGGCGCTGGCACCCTGCCGGGGCGACGCCGGAGCGTCGGCCTCGCTCGGCTCGGGGGTCGCCGACGACGGGGTCACCGGGCGGGTGGGCCCCGCCACCATCTTCAGCTCGGGGCCGATCACGGTGACCAGCCAGGGAACCGTGGGCTCGGGCGGATCGGTGACGAGCACGGCCAGCCTCCAGGACGTCAACACCTCGGGTGACGAGGTGTTCACGGCCAGCGCCCTGAGCAGCACCTGCACCGCGTCCGAGACCGGCCTCAGCGGTTCGACGACGATCACCGACGGGACGCTCCAGACCTCGGAGACGGGAGGCCCGGGCGGCACACCGGTCGTCGTGGACCTTCCAGCCAACCCCGCTCCTAACACCACCTACAACGGCCAGATCGAGGGCGTGGGCGACGCCTTCCAGTACATCTTCAACGAGCAGGTCGTGAACCCCGACGGGTCGCTCACGGTCTACGCCGCCCATCTGCGGCTGCTGGGGCCGACCGCCGTCGGTGACCTGTACATCGGCAAGGTCGAGTGTGGCGTGACCGCGGTCGTGGTC
>DASZOE010000124.1:0-1928 GCA_035550945.1 Acidimicrobiales bacterium | reverse complement strand
GGCGACCGCTGGGTCGCCAAGGACGAGAAGGGGCCCTCGGATCCGCGCTCCAAGGGCTCGACCGGGGACAAGCGGAAGGGCAAGGGCGAGACGTACGGCGGAGTCGACGTCGAGGGCAACACCCGCGACGAGCTCTACGAGCGGGCCAAGAAGCTCGACATCCCCGGGCGCTCCAGCATGAACAAGCAGGAGCTCGCCCGGGCCATCGGCCGCCAGGGGGGCTGACTCCTCCCCCTTGCTAGCCGAGCTTGGCCCGGAGGAACTCCAGGGTGCGGATCCACGCCTGGCGGGCAGCGTCGGGGTGGTGCACCTCGGGGCGGGTGTCGTCGAAGAAGGCGTGGCGGGTACCCGGGTAGACGAACATCCGCACCTCCTTGCCGAGGTCGGTGAGGCGTTCCTCGAGCTCGGCGGCCAGCTCGGGGCCGGCCATGTCGTCGTCCTCGGCGTAGTGACCCTCCACCGCCGCTTCGAGGCGCGGCCAGTCCGGCTCCCGGTCCCGGGGGACCGCATAGAACGGGACCACGGCCTTGACCAGGTCGGGCCGCACGGTGGCCACGAAGAGGGCAAGGGTCCCGCCCATCGAGAAGCCGATCACGCCCACGCCGTGACCCCGCACCGCCTGGTGGCCGGCGAGGTAGTCGGCGGCACCACCCATGTGGCGGGCGGCCCGGTCGAGGTCGAGGGCCATTGACGCCTTGGCCGCGTCGTCGGGCTCGCCGGGCCCGACGCTGTGGCCGTGGTACAGGTCGGGCGCCAGGGCGGTGAAGCCCTCGCCCGCCAGCCGGTCGCACACGTCACGGATGTGGGGCACCAGTCCCCACCACTCGTGGAGGACGATGGCGCCCAGGCCGGCCCCGTCGGAGGCCGGGGCCAGGTAGGCGCCCCCGGTCGAGCCGTTGCTCGGAAACTCGACGTTCTCACCCACGGGGCCGGCTCATCGGCCGACGCTACCCGCGGTCGGCGAGCGGTCCTCGGCCCCGGGAGCCGGGTGCCGCCCACGACCTGGTGAGCTCGGGGACCGGGGGGCAGTCGGCGCGCGCCGGCGCGTCCTCGGCGGGGCCGGGCCCGGCGGGTCCGACCACCCGGTCGGCGAGGCGCAGCGGCACGACGTCGTACCCCGAGTCCCACGGCTCGGGGTCCTGGGCCAGGCGGGCGACGAGGGCGTCCCAGAGGGCACCGGGGAGCACGCGCCCGGCCCCGGCCACGACCCACACGGGGACGCCCGAGGCCTGCCCCACGGCTGCGGCGGCCAGGGAGCCGGCGGTGGCGACGAAGCCGCCGGGGCCCAGGACCCGGGCTTCGAGCAGGACCAGGTCGGCGGCCGCGGCGGCCGACCCGAGCCCCGAGTCGGCCACCACGACGACGTCGTTGCCCGCCCGGCGCCGACGGCCGGCCGGCCCACCGCCGACCGGGGCGTCGACGGCGAGCACCCGGCAGTCGCCCCGGCGACGGAGGGCGGCGGCCACCTGCTCCGGCCAGCCCACCACGGTGACCAGGGCCTCCTCGGCCAGGTGGTAGGCGCAGGCCGCGGGCGTGGGGTCGTCCTCCAGCTCGGCGGCCGAGCGCCACGCCTCGGCAGTCGGGTCGGGGGCGGCCAACACCCGGGCCGCGAGCCACCACACCGGTCCGGAGGTGGGCTGGTGGTCGACCAGGCGCCGGCACGCGATCACGAGCGAAGGCGGGTCGCCGGCGCACGCGGCCAGCGCCGCGGCCGCCTCCTGGGCCACCAGTCCGGGGCCCTCCTCTCCGGCCCGGGCCACCATCCGGAGGCGCTCCATGGGGTGCATGCTCGCTACGGGAAGCCCGGCTTCCAGACCATCAGGAAGACGATCACGACCCAGATCACGTTCAGCACCGCGCCCAGGAGACCGGCCAGCCGGCCCCGCCGCTCGATCTCCGCCACCTGGGGCGGCGGCCCGCCACCGGCC
>DASZOE010000123.1:0-6141 GCA_035550945.1 Acidimicrobiales bacterium | reverse complement strand
CGGTGGCGTCGCCCGGGACCGGGAACCGCCCGCCCGCCACCGGCAGTCCGAGGTCGTAGGACGGGCCGAACCCGAACTGGGCGGCGGCGGCGGCCAGGGCCGAATCGGAGAGCCTCGTGGACAGGGACACGAAGGCGGTGTTGCAGGACTGGGCGAACGCCGTCGAGAACGGGACCGGTCCCAGCTCGCCGCCCTCGAAGTTCACGAACCGCCGACCGCCGACGGCCGCCTGCGCCGGACAGGGGACGGTCTCGTCCGGCCGTAGGCCGGCGGAGAGCAGCCCCGCCGACGTCACGATCTTGAACGTGGAGCCCGGCGGGTACTGCCCGGCGAGGGCCCGGTTGAACTCCTCGTTCAGAGGCCGGCTGACGACGGCGCGGATGTCCCCCGTGGCGGCGTCGACGGCGACGAGAGCGGCGGGTTGCGTCACCCCCTCGAGGGCCCGGTCGGCCGCAGCCTGGACGACGCCGTCCATGGTGAGGCGCACGGGTTGGGCGGCGGAGCCGGGGAAGCGGTGCAGCGACTGGACCTCGCGCCCGCCCACGTCCCGGAGCTGCACCTCTCCCGACGGGGTCCCGGCCAGCTGCCGCTCACGGGCGCCCTCGACGCCCGACAAGCCCACGCGGTCGCCCACCATGTACGGCACTCCCAGCTCCTCCAGCCGCTCGGCCGTCACCTCACCCACGGTGCCGAGGACCTGGACCGCCAGGCCGTCGCTGCCAACGAGCCTGCTCCTGCTCCGCTGGAAGAACACGCCGGGGACCGGCTCGAGCTCGGCGCGGAGAGGCTCGAACCGGTCGGGCCGGAGGTCGGTGATCGGGACGAAGAAGTCGGGGCGCACCCACGGCTGGGCCAGCGCCGCCTGCACCCTGGCCGCCGGGACGCCGAGGACGCGCGCGAACGTCGCCTCCACGTGCGCCTGGTCCTGGATCCGTCCGGGCTGGAGGCCCACCGCGATCACGTCGTCGTTGGCCACCAGCGGTGATCCGTCGGCGCCGAGGATCGGCGCCCGTTCGGGCCACGCGCGGGTCACCGCGAACGTCTTCCCGGGCGCAAGGGCGGGATGGAGGGCGGCCGGCGTCCACCGCACGCGCCAGCGCCCGTCCACCCGGGCCAGGTCGACCTGCCCCTGGTAGCTCCATGTCCCGAGACCGGCGAGGTCGAGCTCGGCGGTGAACGGGGCCCGCGCCGTGTCGCCGTCGCGCTCCTGGACGCCGGCGACGATGCGGGCCTTCGTCACCCTCAGGTCGTCCTTCATGGCCGTGACCGCCGGGGCGAGCTCTGGCGGATCGTCCGCAAGTCGAGCCATGGCCGCCGCGTCGAAGCGCTCCCAGGCGCGCAGGTACGCCTCGACCTCCGGCCCGGGCCCGGCGGGGTCGTCGCCCGAGATGACGGTGATCCCCACGGCGGCGAGGGCGGCGACCACCGCCAGCACGCCCGCACCGATCCACCACTTCCTCGCCATTCCCACCTCCGCCGGCGTCAGCGTAACGGCCGGTCCGAGGGCCGGCGCAGCCCCCGAGCCCTCCTCGTCAGCCGACGGGGAGCGAGTCCTCGGCCCTCCTCGAGACCTCGCCGCCGAAGAACTCATGGAAGGCCTCGCGTGCGGCCGCCCCGCCGACGAGGAGAGCGGCGAGGGGGTCGGCCCACCACCATCCGAGGACGAGGTTGAGTGCCAGCGCGGCGAGGATGCCGGCGGCCAGGCACCCGTCGAGGAACGTCATCGCCGCCTCGGCGCGGAAGGGCTCACTGTGGAGAGCGGTGCCCACCCGCCGCTTCAGCCGGGCCAGCACGAACATGACCACGGCGGTGACGGCGAGGTAGGCGATTCCCAGCGGGGAGGACCCGGGTTGCTTCCCGACGATGAGGCTGCTGAGGCTCGCGGCGACCAGGTACGCAGCCAGCGCCGCGAAGGCGAGACCGACGAGTCGGAGCGCCCGTCGGTCCGGACGACGGCGATCTCGCCGGCCGTCGGGACCGATGTGCCAGATCACGACGAGCGACGCGAACACCTCGACGAGCGAGTCGAGTCCGAAGGCGATGAGGGCAAGGGAGCGCGCCGCCAGCCCGAGACCCACGGTGACGAGCACCTCCAGGGTGTTCCACGCGATCGTCGCCCACTGCAGGCGTCGCCCCAACCGTCGCAGCGCCCGCTCGGCGTCGTGTTCGACCAACCGATCCCTCCTCCGTCAGTGCCCGGAGGAGGCGGGGGACACCTCGACCGGGCATCGTCTCTTTGTACCCGCCCGCCTCGTTCCCCCGTCATGCTGTCGACCCCGAGTGCCTCATGAGGAGGACGCCGCGATGGCCAGGCTCATCTACTCGATGATCATGTCGCTGGACGGCTACGTCGCTCTCGCGCCGGTCGTGGTGGGAGGCGGCAACCGGGCCCTCCCCGACGGGGTCCGCCTCGACGTCGAGCTCCTCGACGAACGCCGCTTCGGCAACGGCATGGTCCACCTGCGCTACCTGGTGAGTCGCTCGTGAGTCCCTCTCCCGGCCGGCCCCCGAGGCGCACGTTCAAACGGTCGGGAAGCAGTCTCCCGTGCCGAGCTGCGCCAGCCCGGCCCGGTCGCCATCGCCGAAGGACACGCGACCGCGAACCTCCTCTGGGTTCATGAGCTGGCTCGGGTCCGAGACGTGGTTCAGCCCGACCAGATGGCCGAGCTCATGCATGATCACCGCTCTTCCCGCGGCTTGGCCACCCCGTCGGCGGAGCATCTCTCCCAGCTGCGGCCCGTCGAGGATGACGGAACCGGTCACGTAGACCCGCCCGGCTTCGCCCGAGAGCGCCATGCTGCCGCCACTTCCGGTGACGCCGCCCGCAAGCATCGGCGACTCGGTCTCGTCGGACCAGGCGACGAGCACCGGCGCCCACCGGCCTCCGTAGCGATCCGGCTGATATGCAGGACGTTGCAGGTCCGGTGCCTCGTCGGTCGGCCCGTCGAACACGAACACGAGCCCTGTCGCCCGGTGGACCGCTTCCACGGCATCACGCAAGGCCTGGTCGGCACCGGGCGGCGCCGTGCGACCGTTGACGACGATGTGGATGGGGCGACACGGATCGTAGGCAACGGGCCGCGTCGACCCGGGCTGCACGAACATGAAGCCGAACACGTCCGACGTCCTCGCGAGTGGGGCCGGTTGGCCGAGTGGGGCGGGCGACTGCTCCCGACTGGGTGGGGGTCGCTCCAGGAGCTTCTCCTCGTACTCGAACCGCTCCGGACCGCGGTCGAAGGCTCCGTGCAGGCTGGGGGACGCCGGAACCCGTGAGCGGCGCTCTGTTGGCCAGGCAACGAACGCCACCAGCCCCAGCACCACCAGGAGGACCAGCGGCACGACGCGCCTTCGCCGCCTGATCCGTGCGGCCAGCCGATCCGACCGGGCCGCCCGAAGGCGACCCTCCTCCACCTCCCGCTCGAGCTCCTCGCGGCGTCCCTTCGCGGCTCGCTGCTCGGCGGACGGCTCGACTGCTCGGGCCTCGCGCATGAAAGCGTCGTCGAAGCGCCACCGAGTCAGGTCCTCGTCGCCGCTCCTCGACCGCTGCGAGCCGCCCCGACCGCCTCTCCGCCGCCACACGGGTTGGAAGGGTAGTGACCGAGGACCTGGTGCAGGACACCAGACGAGCCCGTCGAGGAATCATGCGCGACCTCGAGGGCACGTGGCGACTCCGAGGCCGGTAGCGACCCGGGCGCCGGGCCGCCTCACGCAGCGGTGAGGGCCGACAGGGCCTCCTCCAGGCTCTGCACCCCCCGCACGGGGACGTCGGTTCGGGACGCCTCGTCCACCTCCCCGCCGGGGACGAGGAACAGCTGTGCCCCCGCGTTCTCGGCCGCCTCAGCCTTCTGCTCGACACCTCCAACCAGGCCGACGTCGCCATCGGGCTCCATCGTGCCGGTGGTGGCGATCACCCGGCCCCCGGCGTAGTCCTGGGCGGAGAGCATGTCGGCGATGGCCAGCGCGTAGGCCAGGCCGGCCGAGGGACCTCCGACATCGCGCTCGGCGAAGGAGATCCGGAAGGGCAGGTCGGCCGACAGTCCCCGGGTCTGGATGGAGACTCCGAGGCCCACGCCGCCCGAGAGCTGCGGCAGCCGTCGGCTGGTGAGCTGGCGCTCGACACGCCGGCCGCCCCGTTCGATGGTCACCCCGAAGCTCGTGCCCGCCGGGCGGGAGGAGACGATGGCCGCCAGTTCGGGTGCCTCGGTCACCGGTCGGCCGTCGACCGCCACGATGACGTCCCCCACTTGTAGGGCGTCGGCTGCCGGCGACCCCCTGAGCACGTCGACCACCTGAACTCCGGTGCCACGCAGGGCGACATCCAGCCCCTGCGACCGGGCCGCGGCCACCGCGGCGAGCATCTGGCTCTCTCGGAACGTCGCCCGTTGACGGCGTGAGAACTCTTCCGGTTCGACGTCGGGGGGGACCACGGCAGACAGGGCCAGCACCTCCCTGTCGGGGCGCAGCGCGGCGACCAACAGTCGTAGGGCGCTGGGCTGGCTCAACCTCACGCTGGTCAACAGGTACTTGCCGTTGACGTCGGTCACGGGAACGCCGTCGACGGTGATGTCCTCCGCCACGTCGGCGGCCGCGCCCGGAGCGACGACGACGTAGGGCGGATGGTAGAGAGCCGCCCCGGCCCCGAGGATGACGAGGCTGACGACAGCCCACACGAGGAGGCCGCCTCGACGGGCGGGCTCGGCCGGGCGTCGGGCCGCGCCCGCCTCGACCGCCCGGGCGATATCGGTTCCCGACAGCACGCCGACCAGTCGGCCCCCGTGGATGACGAGCGCCCGGCGCGCCCCGCCGTCCAGGCGGGGAATGACGTCGAGAACCTCGTCGTCGGAGGAGACCGTCGGCACGTCGGCCAAGGGCGTCATGACGTCCGTCACTCGGCGCTGCGGCCGATCCGGCATCGGCACGGCCAGGGCCGTCCGCAGGGAGACCACTCCCTTCGGCTGGCCGTGGTCGACCACCGGGTACGTCGAGAAGCGTCGACCTGGCCCGATGCCCTCGACGAAGTCGGCCACCGAGAGATCGGCGGCGACCACGCTCGGATCCCGTGTCATGACGTCGCCGACCCGGGTGCCGGCGAGCGCTCGGCGGCTCTCTGCCATGGCCGTCTCCGACTGCGCGGCCTGGAGCATGAACCATCCCAGGAAGGCGAACCAGATCCCTCCCGGGCCCCCGCCGAACAGACCGAGCAGGCCGATGGCGATGAGCAGGATCCCGAAGGCCCGTCCGGCCCGGGCCGCGGAGCGGGTGGCGGCGATGAAGCTCTGCTGCCGCCACCACAGCCACGAGCGCAGCACCCGCCCCCCGTCGAGGGGCAGGGCGGGGACGAGGTTGAAGGCGAGGACCAGCAGGTTGATCCGCGCCAGGTAGTCGATGACGCCCTGGGCGGCGTCGGGCCAGTCGAGGCGATCACCGGCGAGGGCGGCGGCTCCGAACCCGGCGGCCAGGGCCAGGGAGACGGCCGGACCGCAGATCGCCACCCGGAACTCGCTTCCGGGCGACGGCGGGTTGCCTCGCATCTTGGCGACGCCGCCGAGGAGCCAGAGGGTGATGCCGTCGATGGGCAGGCCCTCGCGCAGGGCTCGGAGGGCGTGGCCCAGCTCGTGGAGAAGGACCGAGGTGAACAGGACCAGGGCCGCGACCGCGGCCATGGCCAGGTACGTGCTCCCCTCGAGGCCCGGGTAGGTGGCGGGGAAGAGCTCCGACGCGAGCGACCAGACCACGATGGCGAAGATGAAGAGCCACGACCAGTGCACGCCGATGGGAATGCCACGCACCCGCAACAGCGTGAACGTCGACTCCATCATGGCCATCCCCTACCCCGCCCCGGCGAGCGGTCAGCAAATCGGCCAGTAGTCCCCTCGGACATCGAAAGAGTCCGAACGGACCATTGTCGCGCCCACCCTCGGCCCGGAGAATGAAGGGGACGTCTACGGAAAGGCGGCCCACCGTGGACCGAACCCCAGTGCGGACCATTGAGCGGGCGACTGCTGCCCTGGCCGCCCTCCTGCTGACTGCGGGCGTGGGCGTGGCTCTGACCCGCGACGACTCGTCGTCCACGCGGGTGCTCACCTCGGCCGGGCAGGGCTCGGCGGCGCAGATCGAAGGGCTCACCGCCGCGGCCGACTC
>DASZOE010000122.1:0-9288 GCA_035550945.1 Acidimicrobiales bacterium | reverse complement strand
GGG
The DNA here is from genome assembly GCA_035550945.1 of Acidimicrobiales bacterium. Taxonomy (GTDB): domain Bacteria; phylum Actinomycetota; class Acidimicrobiia; order Acidimicrobiales; family AC-14; genus DASZOE01. Next base: position 9,285 of record DASZOE010000122.1, on the reverse strand, counting down.
CACGTCCATCAAGTAAGCCGCCCGAGCGAGCGCCCTTTTGCATCAAGTGCCCGACGGTACCGAAGGGGGTGCGTCTAGCCCCTGGGACGTTCTGCCCCCAACGCCGGCTGAGCGACGGCTGTCGCTCGGGCATGACTTTCTGGGTCAACGAGCGGCTACTGAGGGCGACGCAGTACGGCAGATCTGGCGCGGAGGCCGGCTCTGCGACCGGTGGGGGCAGGGGTTACGCGGTTGCGCTGCGGACGCAACCGGATCCGTCGTTCGGTCGCGGTGTGAGGCGCGCGTCAGACCTCGCGGCCTGCCGTGCCGTGCGGGTTCCTTCACCGCCGATGCTCCGGACATAGACCCGCTCGATTGGACGGACCGCTCTCGACTTCGTGTTCCAAGAATCGAGACAACAGAGGCCTCAGCACGGCGACCGTCGTTCCAGCCATTCTCGGGCGAGGACGGCGTAGACGTACTCATCGACCCACTCGCCCTTCCACCATGCGCTCTGCAGATGTTGAGCCTCTCGCCGCAGTCCGAGACGACCGAGAAGGGCGACGACCTTGCTGTTCCGGGCATCGCAGTCGGCAATGACACGATGCTTTTGGCGATCGAGGAACAGGTAGTCGAGCAGCCACGCGACCGCCTCGGTCGCGTAACCGTGCCCCTGGGCGGATGGCGCGATGGTCACTCCGATCGTCGCCAGGCGGGGATCAGCGTGCACACCGGCAGCAACGTCGCCGATATGCACGCCGGTCGCTGCCTCGACGACCGCGAACTGGAACCACTCGCCGGGCGAGTCTGGGTTCGCGGTTTTGAGGCTTTCGATGAAGGCACTCGCCTGCGCGTGAGAAAAGGGGATGTCCCAGCTCTGATATTTGAGCGGTCGCACGGTCGGAGCGATAGGCGGCAAGCGACGCGGCATCGTCGTCGCGGAATCGCCGGATCAACAAGCGGTCGGATCTGCTCTCACCGAATGCGATGTCGGGGGTATGCCCTGCGTTGCTCGCGTCGCTGCCCGTCTGCGGGCTCAGATGGTGGAGCCGCTGTGCGCGACCAGCAGGCACAGCAGCCTCGTCCGCCCGGCCGGTGCCAGTCATGCGCCTGCGACCATCCTGCGATGTGCTTCCTTGCTATGGAGGTCATGCATCTTTGGTCTCATTCGTTGATGGTTGCGGATGCGGCATGCCTGCCGCGCACGGCGATGACGATCTTGGCTCGGGCGGGTTCTTCGGCGAGGTGGCGGATGGCCTCGGCGGTGTCGGCCAGCTCGTAGGTCGCCTCGATCGCGGGCGTGACCGCACCGGCTTCGATGAGCGCGCTGACCGCGTCGAGGTCGGATCGGGACGGCTTCGCGGCGTGCACCCGCAGCCGCTGGGTGACGAACGGCGACCACGCAAGCGCCCGGGCGTAGCGTCCCAGCGGCCCAAGCACGGGACCGCCATGCCCGCTTGCCAGAACCAGGGTGCCCGTGCGGGTCAGCGCGCCTCGGCATGCCGCGAGCGGATGACGACCGGCGAGGTTGAAGATCACGTCGTAGCATTTTCCGCTACGGGTGAAGTCCTCCCGCGTGTAGTCGATAACGTTGCCGGCGCCGAGGGAGCGGACGAGCTCGACGTTGCGGGTGCTGCACACGCCGGTGACATCGGCGCCCATGGCTGTGGCGATCTGCACGGCGAACGTGCCGACGCCACCCGATGCGCCGTTGATCAGCACAGCGTGGCCCGGTTGCACCTCGCCGACGTCGCGCAGGCCCTGCAGGGCGGTGACGGCCGCCAGGGGCACCGCGGCAGCCTGCTCGAAGGTCAGGTTGGCGGGCTTGAGCGCCAGCAGGTCTTCGGGGACGCAGGCGAGCTCGGCGAAGCTGCCCGTCGTGGTCTCGGCGTAGACGTCATCGCCGGGGCGAAACCGGGTCACGGCCGCGCCAACCGCCTCGACCCGGCCGGCGAGGTCACGACCCCGCACCGCGACGCGAGGCTTGCGCATTCCGAGCGCTGCCCGCATGACGTAGGGCCGGCCGGAGGTGACGAACCAGTCTCCGTGGTTCACCGAGGCTGCATGGACACCGACGAGCACATCGTGCGGCCCGGGGCTGGGCTCGTCGATGTCCTGTAGCCGCAGCACGTCACTGGTGCCATAGGCGTGCTGGACGATCGCGTGCATCGTCGTCGTGCGGGCGGGGCGTGAGGCGGTGGTGTTCGACATGTCAGTTCCTTCCGATAGGGACGACCCCCGCGGACAGCAGCTCCGCGACGGCGGTTCGGGTAGCGGGGTGCACACCGGTACGGGTGCACTGCGGACTGGTGTAGGCGTAGTCGCCGGTGGTGCCATCGCCGTCGTGCAGCGCGAGGAAGGTCTCCGTGGTGGCCAGGTGGGTGATCTCGCCGCAGTAGGGACAGGTCGTGCGCACGGGTATCTCGCCGCAGTAGGGACAGGTCGTGCGCACGGGTGTCATGCCAGCGAGAACGGCGGGTAGCGGTCGGTCACCAGGAGGAACGCATACGCCTCGACGCGCAGGGCCCACCGCAGGACACCTTCGACGAAGCCGAAGATCGCCCGCGGATAGCGTCCCGTGAACAGCACCGAGAACCAGGCGATCACGACGCCGATGGCGGCCGCGACGCCCAGGAAGAGCAATGCGACGTAGTGCGGAACCGCCAGCAGCCACTTGACCAACGGCAACCACCGGTTCAGGTCCTCCGACACGTTCGGGTAGTCGAGGTCGAGGTGGACGGACTGCTCGTCGTCGGTGGACGGGTAACGATCCGACATCAGCGCCAGGTAGGACAGCACCCGGGTCGAGAACCGCGCGAGCTGCAGGTTGAAGTCGAACCACCAGCGCGGGTACTTGTTGCGGAACACGATCATCAGCAGGACCGGCAGCACCAGCACCCCGCCACCGAAGGCGCCGATGCGCCCTCCGGTCTCACCCGCCGTGTCGCCGGCGACGCCACCGGCGACCACTCCCAGGACGATCATGACGGGGATGGCGTAGACCAGGCGCAGTGCCGTCGAGACACGGTCGAGGTCGCGATCGGGGTAGTCGACCGTCAGTCGTGCGGCATGGGGGTCAGCGGATGAGCTCATGGTGGTGTCTCCTTCTCGAGTGCGCTGTCGTTCCTGCGGCCGGACACGCTCAGTCGGCCGCGCGCAGCGCAACCGCCGGCTTGATGGCCGCTGCCCGCGACGCGGGCCATGCGGTGGCTGCCAGAGAGGCGACCAGGGGAAGGCCCAGGATCACGAGCAGCCCCACCCACGGGACGACGAACGGCGGCGGCACGTCGCCGAACGAGTCGGAGCCGGACAGCAGCGTACGTGTCGTGACCAGCCCCAGGACGGCGCCGATCACCGTGCCCTGGACGGCGATGAGGCCGGCCTCGGACAGCATGGCGGCCCGCACGATGCCCGTGCGGAAGCCCATCGCCCGCAGCATGCCGATCTCGTGCCGGCGCTCGCGGACCGCGCGGACCATGACCACACCCAGGCCGGCGATCCCCACGAGCAGGCCGAGGCCGAGGAAGCCCCGCAGCAGGGCGATGAAGCCCAGCAGCTCACCCGTCCCGGCGGTTCCCATCGTGGTGAAGGTGCGGGCGTCAGCCCCGTGCGCGAGGAGATCCGCGTTGACGGCTGCGGCCAGGGCATCGGCGTCGGCGCCGTCTGCCGCCGCGATGTAGAAGCGGTCGACGACCTGCTGGTCGCCGAACAGGGCCTCGGTCACCTCACCGTTGACCAGCGCGCCGTTGCCCAGCCAGTCCGCCTCCCCCACGCCCGCGATCGTGAGCTCGCTGCTCCGCCCGGTGGCCGGATCGACGAAGCTGAAGGTGTCGCCGATCGCCGGCACCGCGTCATCCACGCCCGCCACCAGGAAGTCTTCCGGCACGATGGCCAGCGACGGGTCGTCGAGAACGGCCCGGTAGGCGGCCTCGTCCGAGGCGTAGACGGGGTCGTGTCGGAACAGGCCGGGGGCGCCCTGCTCCAGCAGGTCTGCGTCGAACGACGTGACGGGCCAGGAGCGGCCGACGTCAAGGTGTGCGGCGTCGAAGGTCGCAACGCCGTGAATGAGACCCGCGACGGCCGCCACGTCGGGGCGCTCCGCCAGCGCCGCCACGGCAACCGGATTGGCTGGGTTCGTGTCGAGCACCACGTCGAAGCCGGCAGCCACCCGCTCGATGGTCGCGTCGGTGTTGCCGGCGAACGACGCCGACATCACGGTCATGATCGTCACGGTGAAGATGACGAGCGAGAACATGCCGAGCAGCATCGACGTGCGGAAGCGTCGCGCCAGCGGGTAGGCGATGCCCAGGCGCGGCGCCAGACCCCGACCGCCTCGTGCGAGGCGGTCGATGGCGAAGGCCCACACGCGGTCGATGCTCGACGCGAGCGACACGGCGCCGGCGGTCAGCACGACGCCCTGCACGACGAAGACCATCATGTCGCCGGCGGCCATGACGTCGGGGAACAGCGGGTAGACGGCGAGTCCCCAGCCCAGGACCGTGCCCGCGATCACCAGTCGCGCAGGTCGTTCGGGGAGCAGGCGGCGCAGCAGCGGCGAGGCAGAGAACGCCGCGACCGGCACGCCCAGGCACAGCGCGATCGCGTTGTCACCGAGGTACCCGGCGAACCCGACAGCGGCGCCGGCGAGGATGCCGACAGCTCCGAGCACGACCGTCCGCTTCCGCACCTTGGTGATCTTCGGCTCGGGAAGGTCCCGGATGGCACGGATGATGTTGAGCCGGGCGATGCGAAGGCTCGTGGCCCAGATCGTCAGCAGCGAGATGACCAGCCCGGTGCCGGCCCCGATCGCAAGGCTCACCGGCTCGATCACCAGCGGGGGGGCGCTGCCCTGACCCGCCGCGCCGAAGATCGGCCCTGCCACCACCGCGACCAACCAGCCGATACCGATCCCGGCGACCGCCCCCGCTGCAGCGGCAACGACGGCGTACAGCGAGGCTTCGATCGCAAAGGCGCGGGTCAGTCGCCGCCGGGTGAACCCGACGGCGCGCAGCATGCCCAGCTCGGTCTTGCGCTCCTCGGCGAGCATGACGAACAGGTTGATCAGCAGCAGGATTCCGGCCATGACGCTGAACGACCCGATCATCGTGAAGATCTGGGTGAGGCCGGCGCCCTGGCTCTCCGCGTAGTCGAGCATGGTCGCCTTCGGCGCGTCGATCTGGACGCCGGCCATCCCGGCGACGGCCTCACGAAGGTCCGTCACGACGCCATCCGACAGATCGCGAGTGTCGAACACCGCGCCATCGAGGGAGATCAGCATCTGCGTGCTGGGTGGTGCCGCGACGATGGCCGAGTGCTCCGCGAGGTCGCCCAGCGTGTCGGGGGCCACGATGGCCCCGGCGTAGCCCGCGAGTCCCACTTCGGCGGCCACCTGGCTGATCCTCAGGTCGACGGTTGCGTCGTAGGCGTGCAGGCGAAGCGAATCGCCGGCCTGTACGCCGAGCTGCCCGGCCGTTCGCCGGTTGACGATGATCCCGTCCGCGGCGAGCGGCTCGCTGGTGTCCAGTCCGGTGATCGCGGGATGCGCGCCGAAGCCGCGGGCCGCGGCGACGTCGAGTTCCATCACTGTCACCTGTGGCACCGCCGCGTCATGCTGCGGCGCTTCGAGGGTGCCGGTGCTCGTCGTCGTCGCCAGAAGGCCGTCGATGCCGTCGATGCCGGCCGCCTCGACCGCCTTGCCGACGTCGGTGATGTCCGCGCCCCCGGCTGTGGTCACGACGACGTCGACCGGCCCGTACTGGGTGCGTGCCGCGTCGGAGAAGGATCCCTCGATGACGTCGCCGACCACGAACGCCGACGTGATGATCGCCGTGCCGAGCAGGGCGCCGGCGACGACGAGGGCGGCCTCACCGCGCCGGCGGCGGATGTTCCGCATGGCCATCGTGACCAGCGTGCGCTGGCGCAAGGCCGTCACCGCCAGTGGAAGAAGCAGGAGCGCGACAAGGGCGGCGAGGACCGTGGCGGCGGTTACGACGTCACCGCCACACCGGCGAGGTGCACCTCGTGGGCCGGGCGCTCATCGTTGACGACCAGACCGTCACGAACCTCGACGAGTCGCTGGCCGGAGCGGCCCAGCTCCTCATCGTGCGTGACGACGACCAGGGTCTGTCCGGCGGCGTGGACCTCGTGCAGCAGCTCGACGATCTCGCCGGCCGTCCTGCTGTCCAGCGCTCCGGTCGGCTCGTCGGCCCAGATCAGGGCCGGTTCGGCGACCAGCGCGCGAGCCACGGTGACGCGCTGCTGCTCGCCACCCGACAGCTCGCCCGGGCGGTGGTGGCCCCGGTCGGCGAGACCCACGCGCTCGAGCATGTGGCGGGACCGCTCACGTGCGACCTTCGGCGCCACGCCGGTCACCAGCAGCGGCAGCTCGACGTTCTCGGCAGCCGACAGGACCGGGATGAGGTTGAACGCCTGGAAGATGAAGCCCATGCGCTGCGCGCGGTGACGGGTCCGCTCGGCATCGGACATCGCGAACAGGTCTCGACCGTCCACCGTCACGACGCCGGCGTCGATGTCGTCCAGACCCGACAGGCAGTTGAGCAAGGTGGTCTTGCCGTTGCCGGACGGCCCCATCACCATCACCAGCTCTCCCGGTCCAACGTCGAGATCGACGCCCCTGAGAGCTGAGACCTCGCGATGCCCCGTCCGGTACGTCTTCGTCACGCCGCGAGCGGACAGGATCGGCTGCGGTGCGGTGGTTTCGCTGGCAGACATCAGGTTTGCTCCTTGAGTGGCTATCCGGGCGAGGCCGCTTGCCCGCTGTGACGAGTCGTCGGTGATCGATTGGCCTGGTCTCATGATGACGGCGTGTCTCGACCGGCACATCGGGCTGCAGGCTTGACTTGTCCTGGCCGGTGGAACGAGTGGCCTCTCGTACTTTCGGCTGATCCGTCACGCCCGCGGTGTCCGTACGCTGTGGGGATGGTGAGAACCGTCCTCCGGGGGCTGTGGGCCGAACCCCGTCCGGCGCATGCACCCGTCCGGGTGTGGCGGGACTGGGCGCTGGTGGCCGTGCTCACTTCGGGCTCGGTGCTTGAGATGCTGCTCCGCGAGGACCGGGCATGGGCCCCACTGGTGCTCGCCGTCAGCGTGGTGGTCGCACTCACGCTGCTGTGGCGCCGCGCCCATCCCCTGGCCGCGGCAGCCGTCGCCTTCGGCACGATGATCGCGTGGGACGTGGCGAGGATCGTCGTCATCGACGCGACCAACCTGCTGACCATCGCGGGGTTGCTCATGCTGCCCTACGCGCTGTTCCGCTGGGGCTCCGGCCGTGAGGCCGCGGTCGGCCTCGGCATCATCCTCGGCTGGCTCCCCGTCACCCACGTCGCCGATCCGACGGCCAGTGCCCAGACGGGCCTTCCGCCGTCGGAAGTCGTGACGGTGGTCGGCGGGTACGGGTTCTTCCTGTTCTCCGCCGCGCTCGGCGCGTCGATTCGCTTCCACGCCAACGCCCGGGTCCGCGACATCGAGCGGGCCAAGCTCCGTCAGCGCAACGAGCTGGCCCGTGAACTCCACGACGCCGTGGGCCACCACGTCTCCGCCATCGCCATCCAGGCCCAGGCCGGACGTGCCCTGGCGGCATCCCACCCCGACCGCGCACTGGCCACCCTCGAGACCATCGAGGAGGCCGCGTCGCGGACGCTGGAGGAGATGCGCGCCATGGTCGGGGTCCTGCGCGAGGGGGCGGAACCCGACTTCGCCCCGCAACCGGGGCTGGCCGACATCGAACGGCTCGCCCGCAGCGTCGGCGGCTGGCCGCGCGTGGACGTGCAGGTGGCCGGCGACTTCGCCGAGCTGCGCCTGGGCCTCGGGGTCGCCCTGTACCGGATCGCCCAGGAATCGGTGACGAACGCGGTGCGCCACGCCCGCGACGCGACCCGGATCACCGTCCAGATCGCCGACGAAGACGAGCAGGTGCGCCTGACCGTCCGCGACGACGGTGCTGCGGGCCCCACGGGTCACGCCCCGGCCGGCTATGGACTGGTCGGCATGGCCGAGCGAGCGAGCCTGCTCGGTGGCACCCTCCAGGCCGGCCCCGACCCCGACGGCGGCTGGACGGTCAGCGCGCTGCTGCCCAAGCGTGCCGTGACGACATGACCTCGATCAGCGAAGCGGCAGAGCGCCGGGCCGCCACCATCCGGGTGCTCATCGCCGACGATCAGGACATCGTCCGTGCCGGTCTGAGAATGATCCTCGACGCTCAGCCCGGCATCGAGGTCGTCGGTGAGGCCGCCAATGGCCGCGAGGCGATCGCCCTTGCCCGTTCTTTGCGTCCCGACGTGTGCCTGTTCGACATCCGCATGCCCGAGGTCGACGGGATCGAAGCCACGCGGCAGCTCGCCGGCCCCGACATCGACGACCCGCTCGCGGTCGTCGTGATCACCACCTTCGACCTCGACGAGTACGTGCACGGGGCGTTGAAGGCCGGCGCCCGAGGATTCCTGCTCAAAGACGCCGGAACTGCCCTGCTGACGCAGGCGATCCACGCGGCCGCGCTCGGAGACGCCCTCATCGCGCCGAGCGTCACCGCGCGGCTCCTCGCCACCTTCGCCGATACCCATGGGAGACCTCGACGAGCGCAGCCCATCGAACCGCTCACCAGCCGGGAGGAAGAGATCCTGATCCCGGTCGCCCAAGGCTGGACCAACAGCGAGATCGCCGACGGCCTGAACATCAGCATCAGCACCGTCAAGGCTCACCTCGCAAACCTCATGCGCAAGCTCGACGCCCGGAACCGCGTCGAGATCGCGATGTGGGCTTACGAAACGGGCCGCATCAAGACCTGACGACAGACGCCGCTCCACAGTCGTTGTCACCCACCACTAGTCCGAGAGGCGCGTGCTACTTGTTGACGAGCTGCGCGCCCGAGTCGGCGATCCGCGTCCAGTGGTCGACCGCCGGCGCTGTCGAGCTCTTGGTCGCCGCTCGTCTCGGCTAGGGGCGCGTAATGCCCTGATAGAGCATCCCCGTGGGCGAAACGGGTTCTCCGTAGCGTCTGAGGTGCTCGGTGGCGGGCCTCAAGAATGCCCTGCCGCCTTCGGGTTGGCTTCCGAGCGAAGTGGCCCGCCACTGGGTTCCTGGCCGCTGGCGTGGCTCGAAACAGGATCGGCAACCAGACCCCACATCAGGACTGCCCGCCGCCGGCGAATCCGACTACCCACAAGGAGGAGCGCCGTGGTCGTCATCGGAGTCGACCCGCACAAGGGATCGCACACCGCCGCAGCCCTGAGCACCCCCGAGGAGGTGATCGCCGAGGTGCGCGTCGACGCCGACACCAAGCAGTTGGAC
>DASZOE010000121.1:0-3651 GCA_035550945.1 Acidimicrobiales bacterium | reverse complement strand
CCTGTGCTCGTGGTCGCAGGAGGGGCGCCGGGGGTGGGGCTGGTGCGAGTGGCTACAGCCCCCCACCGGGTGAGAGCCGGGAGCGGTTGAGGGTTCCCGACCCGGGCACCCGGACCCGGAACTCGGGGGCGTCCCTGATGGAGTCGAAGGCCTGCTGGTTGGCGGCCTGCCACGACCAGAAGGAGACCCCGTCGGCGCCCTTGTCGTAGGCCACCGAGAAGAAGCGCAGCAGCTCGTCGCGGGGCGGGACGCCGGGGCGGCCGCCCTCCGGGCCGCCGTCGTAGGCCTGGCCCACGGGGAACACCGGCTTCCCGTACAGCCGCAGGTCGGCCATGGCGCCGGCGACGTCCCGGCCCGGCTCGCGATCGAGCCAGTAGACCATCGGCGCGATCCCGTCGAAGCGGTCGACGACCTCGGCGTAGGGGTAGATGACCTTCGTCCACTCCGAGGGCCGGGGCACCACGGCCACGAGGGGGAACGACTCGCCAAGGGCGTCGCGCAGCCCGTTCCCATAGGCGGTGGCCGCCTCCGGGCTCAGGGCCGTGCCCTCGGCCCGGGTCTCGATGTCGGCTGCGAAGCCGTCGATGCGGTGGCGGGTGGGCGTGCGGTAGTTCACCGCCGCGACGGCCCGGTTCACGTCTTCGCCGGGCGACACGAGGCGGGGGAAGTCCCAGCCGTACACCCGGATGCCGGCGGCGTGGGCCTCGGGCAGGATCTCGTCGAGGAACGGCCCGGCGTAGAACCCGTCCCACGACGAGCCCGTCCGCACGTACAGATGGGTGAGCCCCACCTCCCGGGCCTTGGCGATGATGGCGGCGGCGTCGCCCCCCTCGGTGTGCTCGGGCTGCCAGATCCACATGCCCTTGCCGTAGGGAAGGCTCCAAGGCAGCGAGCGGGGCGCCGACCCCGCGGCCACGCCGTCCGCCCGGGGCGACCACCGGGCCGCGGCGCTGGCCAGGCCGACGAGGCCCAGCACGATGGCCGCGGCCAGGCTCGCGGTGGCCAGGCGGCGCCGGCCCTGCGAGGGCCAGGCGTCGCGCAACCAGCCGGCGGGCGAGAGGTCGGCCGCGGCGCCGGGTTCCGGCCCCAGCGCCGCGGCGGCGGCCTCGTCGCCGACGGAAGCGTCGGTGACGTCGGACATCGGCAGCTCTCAGTTCCGGGCTGCCGACTCCATTCCCCCTCCCAGGCGGACCTGGCCCCGGCCCCGGCTGGTGCAAGAGGTTCGCCGCCGACTCCTTGACCTCCTTCTTGATCCCGCCCTTCTGTGGCGCGGATCACACTCAGAGCGTCCTTCGCACCGGTCAGTCGCCGAGGCGCTGACCAGGCGCTTGGGGGCGATGAGGCGGTAGCTCTCCTCGATCACCTCGCCGAGCTCCTCCCAGTCGACCGGCCCGTCGAGGGGCCCCTGGCCCCGGCTGCAGGCGAGTTCACCCCCCGGGAGAAGACCGTGCTGGTGCGGTTCGCGCCGGGGGTGCCGCTCGAGGAGGGCGTCGCAGGGATCCGGGAGCGGTTCGGGCACCTCTTCGACGCCGAGGCGCGGTCGCTCCCCCAGGACGTGGAGTACCTCCGCAACGTCCGCCCCCTGCCGAGGGCCCTGGCCACGTTCCTCGTCCTCCTCGGCGTCGGCGCCCTGGGCCACGTGCTGGCCACCACCGTGCGCCGCCGCCACGACCTCGCCGTCCTGCGGGCCATCGGGTTCCGGCCCTCCAGCTCGCCGGCTGCGTGGCCTGGCAGGCGGTCACCGTGTCGCTGCTCGCGCTGGTCCTCGGCATCCCGCTGGGCATCGCCGCGGGGCGCTGGGCGTGGCGATGGGTGGCGGACGCCGACGTCCTGCGCGCCGAATAGCCCACCACAGCGGCAGGTGCCGGGACCGTGTGGTCAATCCGCGGCCCCATTCGAGCCCCGATTGACCAAACGCTCGTGCGTCCGGCGCTGACAGTTCGATGGGGGCAGACGTGAGCTGCCTACTCCGAGCGGAGGACGGCGGAGGGCTGCGTTCGCGCCGCCAGCCGGGCCGGGACGGCGGCGACGACGTTGGCGAGGAGAAGGGTGGCGGCGGCGAGCATGGCGACCGACAGAACCGGCGTGGCCGTCTCCGGCGGGACGCCGAGCTGGCCGGCGAAGAGGCGCCACGCCCACCGACCGGCCGCGACCCCGAGGGGCAGGCCGACGGCGACAGCGACCACCGCGATCACGCTCGACTGCCAGGCCACGGTGGCGGAGACCTGGGAACGGACGAACCCGAGCACCTTGAGCACGGAAAGGTCCCGGCCCCGGCGGCGCACCGAGGTCAGGAGGGTGTGGGCCAAGGTGGCGACCGCCATCACGGTGACGATGGCGGCAACGATCGACGGCATGGCCCCGGCCCGCTCGAGGTCGGCGAGGTCGGTCGGCTTCGACGGCACGTAGACATTCGCCGGTCTCGTCTCGAGCAGCTCGGTGAGCAAGGCCCGGCCATCGGGCGTCGGTGCCAGCCGGAGGAGGACCAGGTCGGGGGCGGTCTCGGGCACGAGCCGGCGCAGGCCCTCCAGGGTGACGGCGGCGCCCTCGCCCAGCCTCGACGCCCCCGAGAACTCGCTGAAGACGCCCCGGCCGACAACCTGCATCTCCGTCGTCCGGTCACCGGCGGCGACGGTCACCGTCGACCCGACGCCGGCGCCGAGGTCCCTGAGGGTGCGCGTGCCCAGCACGATGTCGCTCGGCCGGCGCGGTGCCGTCCCTTCCACGATCGTGGGCTCGATCCTGCCCCGCACCGGTTCGCTGGCCAGGGTGTCCACCCGCAGGGATCCGATCTGGAGCCTGAAGACGGTCCCGACCGACGCCGCGTCCACCCCCTGGTGGTCGATCATGCCCTGGGCGTCCTCCCCCAGAGCGGGCGCGAACGGGTCGCCGACCTGGACGTCCCAGTTCCAGCCGTACTGCCGCGGGTCGTCGAACAGCCCTCCGAGGCTGGCGGAGAAGCACAGCACGCCGGCGACCGCGGCCACCCCGAGGACGGCGCTCGTCATCGTGGAGCGGACAGGGACGGTCGACCGCCCTCGGCCCCGTTCCAGCGCCATCCGCACGCCGCACACCGCCGGCGCCGAGAAGTGGGCCGCGGACAGCATTTCGGCCGCTCGGGAGGGCCTGGTCGCCCGGTCCCCGCCGGCTTCCGCCGACAGCGTGCGACGGGAGGCCCACCAGGCCGAGACGGCCGCTATCGAGACGACGGCGAGGAAGACGACCGCCACACCGGGGGCGGCGTAGGCCACGTTCAGTTCGATCCCCGGATGCAGCTCGGCGTTGCGGGCCACGCCGATGGGAGCGAGCGGGGACAGGGCCAGCGCGGTGAGGAAGGACACCGACGCGGCGACGAGGGCGACGGGGACGGCCCGGGCCAGGGCGACGCCGCGGAGCTGCCCCGAGGTCATGCCCAAGGCCCGCAGGACCGGATGGTCGTCGGCGTCGAGCGACGCCTGCCGGGCCCACGCCTGGGCGAGGAGCAGCACGGCCACCACTGCAACCATGGCCGCCAGCAGGCGCAGCGCCGCCACCTGCACGCCGACGCTCCGCTGGACGACCGACGTCAGCTCGATCTCGTCGGTGGCCACCACCTGCTCGGCCCCGGCCAGGCGGTTGAGCTCCTGCTGGAAGCCCGGGATGCCCTCCCTC
>DASZOE010000120.1:0-5446 GCA_035550945.1 Acidimicrobiales bacterium | reverse complement strand
CCGACGGCCGCGGCCACGGCGACGAGCAGGGTCCCCCGGCCGAGCACGCCGAACAGCGTGCGCAGCCAGGTGCCGCCGGTGCCCGCCGTGCTCCCGTGAAGTGCGGCCGAGGGCGCCAGGGCACCGGCGACGAGGGCCTGGGCGAGCAGCGCGAACGCCGAGGCCACGAGCACCGCGGCCAGGACCTTGGCGAGGATGACCCGGACCCGGCGGGGCTCCCAGGTCAGCAGGGTCGTGATCGTGCGGGACTGCCAGTCGGCGCCGATCGAGGAGGCGCCGATCAACCAGCCGACGACCACGAGCGGCGCGGTCGTGCCCTGGTAGACCCCGGTGAGCTCGCGGAGGCGGAACCGGGGGTCCTCGAGGCTGCTGGCGGCGCCGAACGAGCAACGGTCCTCGACGCTCACGTCCTCTTCGCCGGCGAGCGGCGGCACGGCCTGGCGGGCGTCGATGCAGGCCTCCACCCGGGCGCGGACGGCCTCCCGGCGGCGCGCCATCTCGGCGTCGTCCACGTCCTCGGTGTTGAGGAAGGTCAGGACGCCGGCGAGAGCGATGGCGGCGACCCCCAGCAGCGCCAGCACGCGCAGCATGCGCCGGGCCAGGAGGCGCTGCACCTCCCCGACCAGGAGGCCCCTCACGGCACGCTCTCGTCGACGCCCTCGCCGGTGAGCGCGAGGAACACCGTCTCGAGGCTCACCTCCTCGGGACGGAGCTCGCTGAGGTAGAGCTCTCGGGCCGCGAGGACCCGGGTGACCGTCGCCGCCTCCGAGGCCGGGAGGTCGACGCGGAGGACGCTGCCGTCGACGACGGCGCCGATGCCCGCCTCCTGGAGGACGTTGGCGCCCTTCTCGAGGTCGGGGAGGCGGACGACGATCCCGCTGACCCGACCGGACGAGAGGACCTCGGAGACGAGGCCGGACCGCAGACACCGGCCGCGGGCCAGGATCGCCACGCGGTTGCAGGTCTGCTGCACCTCGGACAGGAGGTGGCTGGAGACGAACACCGTGCGCCCCTCGGCGCCGAGGCTCCGGAGCAGCTCGCGGACCTCCTTGATCCCCGCCGGGTCGAGGCCGTTGGCCGGTTCGTCGAGCACGAGCAGCTGGGGGTCCTTCAGCAGGGCCACCGCGATCCCGAGCCGTTGGCGCATCCCCATCGAGTAGCCGCGCACCGGGTCGTCGGCCCGACCGGCCAGGCCGACCCGGTCGAGGACGTCGTGGACGGCGCTCCGGCCCAGACCGTCGATGCGCCCGAGGAGGGCGAGGTTGCGGCGGCCCGACATGTTCGGGAAAAGGCCTGGCGTCTCGACCAGCGAACCGACGGTGCTGATGACGCGGGGCAGGTCGTGGGGGGAGTTGGCGCCGAGAACCCGACAGGCGCCCGCCGTCGGCCGGGCCAGGCCGAGCAGGCACCTGATGGTGGTGGTCTTCCCCGACCCGTTCGGACCGAGAAAGCCGAAGACGCCGCCTTCGGGGACGCTCAGGTCGAGGCCGTCGAGGGCGACCACCTTCCGCCGGCGCCGGCGGTACTCCTTGCGCAGACCCTCGACCTCGATGACCGCCACCCGGAAGGGATAGCACCTCCGGCCCCGGGGGAGGACAGCGGGTCTACAGCCGGCTGTGCACCTTCTTGGCGATGTCGGTGGCGGTCGCCCGCAGCGCGGCGGGGTCCTTCTCGCCGGTGAGCAGCACCGAGACCGCGGAGTCCTCCCAGCAGGACACCACGCTGCCCTGGACGATGGGGTCGGCCAGCTTCTCCCACACCCAAACGGCGCCGTCGGCGAGGCCCGAGACCGGCTCCCGTGTCGCCTCCGGGGGTTGGCCCCTACGGAGCGCCCTGCACTCGAAGGCGGTCCTGTCCTTGCTGGCCTTCACCGCGGTGATGTCGAGGCTCGTGCCTCCGTCGACCTCGGTGCCCCAGGTGCAGCCCTGCTCGCCCGCGGCCATGGGCTCGCCGACGGGATTCCCGAGGGCCGCCGTCACCTCCTCGCGGGTGAGGATCTCGCACGCCGGCCGGCTGGGAGCGAGGGCCTCGCCACCGATCCCGACCGGCGGGGGGGCGGGCGCGGAGCTCGCGTCGCCGCCTCCGCCGCCGTCGTCACCGTCGGACCCACAGCCCACGACCAGCGCGGCGAGGACGATGGCGGCCAGCACTGCCAGGAGCCTTCGGACGCTCACGGGCGGTCAGAGGCCCCGGCGCCGGCGCCAGCGCTGCCACCAACGCGGATTGCGCGCCGTGGCGCGCATCTCGGCGAGGATCTCTGGCCCGGCCTCGTTGATGATGTCCTCCGCCTGGTCGAGTACCTGTGCGGCGTGGTCGAGGTCGTCGGGCTCCGCCGGTGTGGGCGGGGTCACCAACGACCCGTACCTCCAGTTGATGTCGGCCAACCGGCGCTCGTACCCCCGGCAGTCCGTGGGGCATCGCCAGGGTGCCTCAGGAGCCAGGTCGACGTTGCACTTCCGTACCGTCTCCCCTCCGGGGTACGTGCGGCTCTCGTAGTTCTTGCAGTCCGTCCGCATCGGCATGGCTCCATGCTGGCAGGCGCGGGCGCGAAGCGCGGAGCGGCCGGCGGGAATTCAGTTGACGCGGCCCGGCGGAAGTGGTGCCATACCCCCGAGTACCTCTCGAGACCGGCAGAGGAAGGGTCCTCAGTGCGTTCCAGCGAGATCCACGTCGACGAGCCCCAGGGCGTAGTCGGCCAACTCGCGCGCCCGTGCACGGGGATGTTCGCCCAGTGGCCCACCGCCTCCATTGCAACCGGTCACGCCCTCGTGCGGCCTCGGGGAACGGGAAGGAGCTGTAGCGGCTAGGCGCAGCAGCCACCTCCCGACGCAAGGCCCGAGGCCGCCGGAAAAAGTCCGGCGGCCTCTTGCTTTTCTCAGCGGAGGTGGAGACGACTCGAGAGAAGGGACAGGCCCATGTCGGCCGAGCTGTGGTTCGAGGACAACACCAAGGTGGGGCCTGAGGCCCTGTGCAGCAACGGCACGGGCGAGCTGGTCGCGCTGTTCTTCTCGGAGCAGCTCGACGACATCGCCCGGGCCAAGGCCATCTGCGCCGAGTGCCCCGTGCGCCAGGCGTGCTTCGAGGGCGCCCTGGCCCGGCGCGAGCCGTACGGCGTGTGGGGCGGCCACCTCTTCTTCAAGGGCAAGGTCCTGGCCATGAAGCGGCCGCGGGGGCGCCCGCCCAAGAACCCGCGGCCCCTCTCGGCCTGAGGCGACGAGAACGCTGGGTGGTCGGCGACGGTCGCGGGTAAGGACGCTTCCGTGGACGAGAACACCAGCAGCGAACAGGACCGGGGCGAGGACACCGCCGACGACCAGTCCGCCGACGACGCTCCCGCCGACGACTCCGACTCCGACGAGGACGACGACTCCGCCGAGGACGCGCTGAGCCCAGCCGAGAAGGCCGAGCAGGACGACGAGCCCGAGGAGGAGCGGCTCGAGGAGGTCGGCCAGCGCATCAGTTCCGCCCGCAGCCGGGCCGACGAGGTGATCGAGGGCTTCGGCGAAGAGGAAAGCGAAGAGGAAGGCGAGGAGGACGCGTCCGACGACGACCTCGACTCCCAGGAGCAGTACGCGGAGAGCGGCTCGGAGGAGGCCGCCGCCGAGGACGACCAGGCCATCACGCCTCCGGGCTGAGGCCTGAGCTCAGAGCCCGAACCGCAGCTGCCGCGCCGTCGCCGGCGCCGGTGGCGGTGGCGGCGCGGGGGTCTCCTTCACGGCTCGGACGTCGCGGGGCGCGGCCGTGCGCCCGCCGTGCCGCTCGACCAGCCGGGCGACCAGCGCCGCCAGCGCCTCCGTCTCGGCCTTGGAGGCGTAGGCCCGGCGGTACCGCCGCTCGTGGTCGGCCACCAGCTCCGGGTGCTCGCCGGCCAGCCACCCCATGTACTGCTCGCGCACGCCGGGGCGGAGGTGGAGGAGGATGGGCGTCACCGACCGGGCGCCCGCCTCCACGGAGGCCCTGACGACGGCCTCGAGCTGGTCGGGCCGGTCGGACAGGCCGGGGAGGATGGGGGCGAGGAGCACGCCGCACTCGACCCCGGCCTCGTTCAGGCGGGCCACCGCCTCCACCCGGCGGAGAGGGTGCGGCGTGCCCGGCTCGGTCTGGCGCCAGGCGTCCTCGTCGAGGGTGCCGATGGAGAAGTTGGCCCGCACCTCGGTGCGGCGGGCGGCCTCGGCCAGGAGCTCGAGGTCGGAGAGGATCAGGGTCGACTTGGTGAGGATCGAGAACGGGTTCCTCGCCGCCGAGAGCTCGCCCACGATCCCCCTCGTCAGTCGGTACTTGCCCTCGCACCGCTGGTAAGGGTCGGTGTTGGTGCCCATGGCGATGTGGTCGCCACGCCACCGCCCGGGGGCCAGCTCGGCCCGCAGCCGCTCCACGGCGTTCACCTTGACCACGATGCGCCGCTCGAAGTCCTCGCCTGCGTTCAGCCCCAGGTACTCGTGCGTCGGCCGCGCGAAGCAGTAGACACACGCATGCGAGCATCCCCGGTACGCGTTGATCGTGTAGCGGAACGGCACCCGGGACACCTCGGGGACCTGGTTGACGATGCGGCGGGCCCGGACGTGGAGGAACTCGAGGCCCCGGAACTCGCCCCTGCCGACGTGGCGCTCGACCTCCTCGAAGAGGGCGCCCTGGGGGTCGTCGTCGGCGAGGCGCCAGCGGAGGTCGGACGGCTCGCCCACGGCTCCATCCTATCGAACCTATGTTCGTGACGGCCACCACCGCGCTCCGCTGTCTAACTTTCTCTCCATGGAACAACACCGGCGATACCTGGCCGAGGAGGTCTACGACCCCGCTACGACGCCGTCCAGGCGGCCGCCGCCTACGCCGCCGTGCTCGATTGGTTCGGGCGATACCTGGCTTAGCGGCCGCCATCAGGCCCGGACGGCCTCCACCCGCAGGTTGCGCTCGGCGTAGGGCTCCACCGCGATGTCCTCGAACCCGGTGGCCGCGAGGAGCTCCCGTAGGAAGTCCTCGTCGAAGAGGGTGTGGTGGGCGTTCCATATCCAGAGAGGCACCCCGCGGCCGTCGACTCCCTTGTGGGCGTCGCGGTCGGAGTGGCCGCCGAGGATCCAGTAGTTGGCCTCCACGGTGGTGAGCTCGCCCTTGGCCCATTGGGTGGCCAGCAGGCGGGCGTCGGGCACGCCGATGGACACGGTGGCGCCGGGCCGCAGCACCCTGGCCCACTCCCCGAGCGTGGCCTCGATCAGCTCCCAGCTCTGGTGCTCCAGCACCTGGTTGGCCCGGAGCGCGCTCACCGAGCCGTCGGCGAAGGGAAGGCGGTCGAGGTGGCACCGCACGCGGATGCCGGGAAGGGGGAGCACGTCGACGTGGACGTCGTAGTCGGGATGGGGATGCTCGCCGGCACCGACCTCGAGCCTCACTTCCCGTCGTCCTCGCCACCCTCGCCGCCGTCGGCGCCGGGGTGGTCGATACGGCGGACCTC
>DASZOE010000119.1:0-4654 GCA_035550945.1 Acidimicrobiales bacterium | reverse complement strand
AACAGGCGCTCGGAAGTCTCCTTGTGGTCGCGGCCCTCGACCTCGAGCGAGCGGAGCTGGGCCACGATCGTCGCCGAGAGGATGTCGGTGAGGGCGCCGCCGCCCCGCCCCGGTTGGGGCGCGCACGACCACGGCCCGGTGCCCTCCTGGGTGCAGCCGATCCGGCCGGTGGCGGTGACGACGGTCGTCGTGCGCTTGGTGGCGTCACCGGTCCCGGAGATGTTCTCCACCCGTTCCTCGGGTGGGCGGCGGGCCTGGCGGACGATGCTCTCGCCGGCGGGCCCGACCTGGCGGTAGACGACGGAGTAGCTGGCCCTCCGGCCCTGCTCGAACAACCGAAGGAGCTCGGCTTGTGAGCTCGAGAGGGGCGCGGTCGTCGGAGCCTCGGTGGCCGGGACCAGGTCGTCGCCTCGGGAACCGGCGCGGATCGTGACGAAGGTGATCACAGCGATCCCGATCGCGACGGCGGCGATCAACAGCGCCGGGCGGCGACGGGAGAGGACGGCGGCCCATCGGCTCATCGGCCGGAGTCTGTCCGAGGCGCCGACGCGATGCCAGGCACGCGGCGACCTCGCCAGAACGAAAACGAGAAAGGGGCGGGCCTCCGGATGGAGACCCGCCCCCTTCACATGGGTTCTACGGAGTGCAGAGCAGTCCCAAGGCGCTGCACGTGACGCCGCTGACGAGCCCGATGGGATCGGCCAGCGGGTTGGTGGCAAAGGCGGAGATGTCCCCGGCATGGGCGTTGATCGACACCACGTTGGCGAGGGTGCCGTTCAGGTCGGCCCGGATGCCGGCGATGTTCCGCAAGGCGTTGTCCACCCGGATGTTGATGGCCTCGACGCCGCCGACGTCGGCCGGCGCCGGGTTGTCGATGGTCCCCGGGCGGCCCCGGATGTTGTTGACCACCGGGGCCAAGGACTGGAACGTCCCGTTGATGCTGCGGACGGTTCCATTGATCTGCTGGGCGTTCTCCAGGATGCGGCTGCCGGTGGCGTCGATGCTGCGGGCGGCGATCAGGACGTCGTTGGCCTGACCCGACAGGGGCTTGGCCGCGGCCAGGATCTGGTCGGCCCGGGCGGCGACGGTGTCGAGGATCGCCACCTCGTCGAGGCGGCTCACGTTGGAGCCGGGCCCGACCTCGGTGGTGATGGTCTTCACCCGCTGCTTGATCTGCTTGGCCGCCAACGCCACCCGGGACAGCTGGATGACCGCGAACAGGGCGAAGGCGATGACCAGGGCCAGGTTGACGGCCACGATCCCCTTCTCGTCCCGTCGCGGATGCGTCAGGCGTAGGCAGAGGTTCAGCACGACGTCGGCCCCGTGAGCAGCTTGATCACCGGCGCGTTGCAGATGTCGGTGAGGTGGACGTTGACGCCGCCCCGGAGGTTGCCCAGGATGGCGGCCGCGTCATTCTCGGCCGGGATCAGGATGCGGTTGGCGTTGTCGACCCGCTCGTGGATGTTCTGGACACCCAGCTGGTTGGGCCCGCAGGGGACACCCCCGCCGCAGCTGCCGTCCCGGTTCGCATCGATGAGCACGCCCGAGATGCCGTTGGCCGTCCCCAGGACCGTCTTGAGGATCGGGTCGGTGCTCTTGAGCGAGGCGTCGATGTCGGTGAGCTTGCCCCGGATGGAGGTGAGTGCGGCGATGATGTCGTTGGCCTGGCCCGGGATGGGCTTCAGTGCGGGGTCGATGCCCGACAGGGACCCGTTGATGCGGTTCACCTGGTCGGGCAGCGACGTGACGTTGCCTCCCGCTCCGGTGACGGCGGCGTTGGCCGTGGCCAGGTTGCCGTTGATGTTGGCCAGGGAGTTGGTGATCACGATCAGGTAGCCCACGACCACGAGCACGACGACCGTGAGCAGGATCACCCACACCTTGAGCCAGCGGGAGAGGAACGTGGCCTGATCGTCGCCCCTGGCCCCCCGGCGGGGGGTCGGGGCGTAATCGGCCCGCGAGGACATGGTTTGGACCATTTGCGCTCCCTCTCCCTCAGCAGCCGCCGGGCAGGTTGACCGCTACTGCGCCGCTGTTGATGCAGTCGGCCAGGTGGTTTGCCCGCACAGCTTCTCCGATGATGCCGCCGGTGTCGGCCTTGATCGACGCGGCCACCGCCAGCGTGGTGTCCAGGTTCCGGTTGATCTGGATGACGCCGGCGTTGATCGACCGAGCCGTGTTGAGGATGGTCGACGCCGTGCCGTTGATGCCCCGGGCGGTGCCGTTGATCGACGGGGCCGAGTTGTTGATGGTGGTGGCCAGCCCGTCGATGTCGCGGGCCAGGCCCACGATCTGGTCCAGCTGACCTTCCAGCGGCTTGGCCGTCTCGAGGATCGACCCCGCCAGCTCGTTGGTCTTGCCCAGCTCGAGGACCGCCTTGGTAGAGGTGTTGATCCCTCCTGCGGTGCGGGCGATGTTGCCGGCCTTGTCGTTGATGGCCTCGGCATGCCACGCCGTGCGCTGCAGCAGGATCACCGCCACCGCGACCACCGCAACCACAATGATGAGCGAGAAGGTGGCCTGCCCTCGCTCACCCGTGGAGCGCCTCCACGGTTGCAACATTCACATCCCCCCTGGATTGTGGGCCGAGTCGGAGCGGCGACGATGCTGCGGCGCGAGGCGACGGCTCTGTGGCCCGGTACGTATAGCACGGAACGGAAGCGGCCGCACTCTATTGCATGGGCTGTCACCGGGCAACAGGTCGGATGACCTACTCGCAAAGCCGGAGGACCCGACACGCGCCGCTCGTTCACCTGCTTCGACCGAAGAAAAAAAGGTGGCCCCTCCCGAAGGAGGGGCCACCCCGAAGAGCGACGTCAGCCGGCGCCGGTCAGCGGCGCGCCGGACGTCGTCGCGACGACGTGCCGCCGAGCAGGGCCTCGAGGTCCTCCTCGATGGCGCGCACGTCCCCGACGATGTCGCGGATGACCGGTCCCAGTGGCGCACACTGGTTGGCAATGGCCCGCACGCCGATGAGCACGGTTCCCACGTTGAAGCTCACCTCGCGCAGGATCACAACGATGACGATGAGGTACCCGGCCAGCACAGCTGCGATGGCGAACACCCCGATCAAGGTGACGATCGTCGCCAGCCCGATATCCATCAGTTCTCACGCTCCACGTTGCCTCAGCTTTCGTCGTTCCAACACGATCTGGCCAAAACGCTCTGACGGTCCGCCGGTTACAGCAGGCGCTGAAGGGCGCCGCCGTAACGGCCGGCGGCCTGCCGGGCCTGCCCGGTGAGCTCCTTGGTGCGCACGAGCTTGGGCACGCTGTCGAGCGTGCCCGTGAGGGCGACGCCGTGCTCGAGGACGTCGCGGGCGTAGGCCCGGATCTCCTTGGCCGGCTTCAGCAGGTTGTTGAGCAGGATGATGCACACCGGCGCAACCACGAAGAGCAGGACCAAGTTGCCGATCCACCAGAGGATCACGACCTACCTCCTTCTGTGCCGGCCCGCGGCCGGCCCGGCGTCATTGTATGTTGCACGCCTATAGATGGAAAGCCCTCGTGCGAGGGTTCTCCACGAGGACGCGGAGCCCCCCGGCGGCGAGCGGTCAGCCAGCCTCGACGAGGGCCCGGTCGACGAAGTCGACGACGTCCGCGATCGCGTGCCGCACCGGCCCGCCCCGGCCCGGTGGGAGCGGGATGCCCGACCGGTCGGCCTCGACCACGTCGGCGTCGTCGGGGATGATCCCGGCGATCGGCACGTTGTACTCGGCGGCCACGGTCGTGAAGAACTCGGCGTCGTCGGGGAGCCGGGCCTTGTTCCCCACCCCGTACACGCGGGTGAGGCCGAGCTCGTCGGCCAGGACGATCGTCCGCCCGGCGGTGAGGATCGACTTGCGGCTGGGCTCCATGACGACGAGGAGCACGTCGGCGTAGGCGAGGGTCCCGCCCGACCGGCTCAGGTGCTCGAGGCCGGCCTCCATGTCGACCAGGGTGACGTCGGCCTCCTCGTCGATGGCGGCTCCCAGGATGCTGCGCACGGCAGCATGGCTACCGCACGTTCAGCCCGCCCCCGCTTGGGTGATGCGCATGGCGTGCAGGAGGGTGACCGACGCCGGCGTCTGCGCCCCGTACTCGCGCACCAGGTCGGCGGGCGTCATGCCGCCGTCGCCGCCGCCCACGACGAGGGACCGGGGCAGGAGGGGCACCTCGTCGGCCTGGTCGGCGTCGAGGCCCAGGCTGTAGGCCAGGTTCGGGTTGGAGTCCGTGTCGATGGCCAGCACGCGCTTGCCCCGCGCCGCGTACTCCTGGGAGATGAGCGCGGAGATCGTCGTCTTGCCGACGCCTCCTTTGCCGACGATCCCCAACTTCATGCGCGCCTCCTTCGCCTCGGCGGAGCCATTCTCCCACAGGTCCCGGCGGGCCCCCATCCTGCGTGGCAGCGTGCGAGGCTCGGGAAACCGCTGCCGCACACCTAGATGACCGAGACTCTTACCAAGCCGGGGGCGGATCCAGAGAATGGTCGTGGCCAGTGCCGAACAAGACGACGACAAGGAGACCGAATGGCTGAAGTGCGGGACTACAGCGCCTGGGCCCACGACGACGAGATCTTCATGCGTCCGGGTGAGGTTCACGAGCCCTACTCGACGGTGCCGCCTCCGTTCGGCTCCGACCTCGAGAACGCGCTCGCCCGTATCGCCCCCCAGGAC
>DASZOE010000118.1:0-3796 GCA_035550945.1 Acidimicrobiales bacterium | reverse complement strand
GCCATCGCCAACCAGAAGGGCGGCGTGGGCAAGACGACAACGGCCGTGAACCTGGGCGCAGGCCTGGCCGACCTCGGATACCGGGTCCTGGTCGTCGACCTCGACCCGCAGGGCAACGCCACCACCGGGCTGGGCATCAACGCCCGCAACCTTGGCGGCTCGGTCTACGACGTGCTCCTTTCCGACGCCCCGCTCGAGGACTGCGTGGAGCCCACCTCGGTGCGCAACCTGTTCGTGGTCCCCGCCACCATCGACCTGGCCGGGGCCGAGATCGAGCTCGTCCCCGCCTTCAGCCGGGAGCTCAAGCTGCGCCGAGCCGTCGACCGCCTGAACGGCGACTTCGACTTCACGCTCATCGACTGTCCCCCGTCGCTCGGGCTGCTCACCGTCAACGGCCTGGCCGCGGCCGGCGAGGTCCTCGTCCCCATCCAGTGCGAGTACTACGCGCTCGAGGGCCTGGGCCAGCTCATCCGCAACATCCAGCTCGTGCAGAGCAACCTCAATCCCCGACTGGAGCTCACGACCATCGTGCTCACCATGTTCGACGCCCGCACGAAGCTCGCCGACCAGGTGGCCCGGGAGGTGCGGGGCCACTTCGGCTCCCGGGTGTGCCGCACCATCGTCCCCCGGACCGTGCGCCTGTCCGAGGCCCCCTCCTTCGGCCAGCCCATCATCGTGTTCGACCCCTCCTCCCGCGGCGCCATCGCCTACCGGGAGCTGGCCAAGGAGGTGAGCGGTGGCGCGCCGGGGCGGGCTGGGTAGGGGACTCGGCGCCCTCATCCCTCCCGGGGCCACCGAGACGCCGGGCGTCGGGTTCGCCGAGCTGCCGGTCTCGGCCATCACCGCCAACCGGCGCCAGCCCCGGACCACCTTCGACGAGGAGGCCCTCAACGCCCTGACCGCCTCGGTCCGCGAGGTCGGTGTGCTGCAGCCCGTCCTCGTCCGGGCCACCGGGCCCGACACCTACGAGCTGGTGGCGGGGGAGCGACGGTGGCGCGCCGCCAAGCGGGCCGGCTTGCAGATGATCCCCGCCCTGGTCCGCAGCGCCGACGACGCCGCGTCCCTCGAGCAGGCGCTTGTCGAGAACCTCCAGCGCGAGGACCTCAACCCCATGGACGAGGCCGCCGCCTACCAGCAGCTCATCGAGGACTTCGGCCTCACCCACGACGAGGTCGCGGCCCGGGTGGGCCGCAGCCGGGCCGCGGTCACGAACACGCTGCGCCTCTTCCAGCTGCCGCCCTCGGTGCAGCGTCTGGTGGCGGAGTCGAAGCTGAGCGCCGGCCACGCCCGGGCCCTCCTGGCCTCGCCCGACCGGTCGTTCCAGGAGGCCCTGGCCCGCCGGGCGGCGGGGGAGGGGCTCTCCGTGCGGGCCGTCGAGGAGGCGGTCCGGCGGCGGGACGACAGCGACGGAGCCGCCAGCACCGGCCGTGGGCCAACCACGCACAGTGGTGGCGCCCCCACAACAGGTGCCCACCTCCGGCCGCCGGGGCTACTGGAGCTCGAGGAGCTGCTGTCCGCGCACCTGGAGACGCGGGTGAAGGTCCAGCTCAGCGGCGGTCGGGGACGGATGGTCGTCGAGTTCGCGGACCTGGCGGACCTCGAGCGCATCTACCGGGCGATGACCGGCCCGCCGGAGCACCCGTCCTGAGCTGACCTGGGACCGCCGCTCGCACCGGCAGCAGCTTGTCCACAGCCTCGTCCTCAGGCTGTGGACACCCGGTACCGCCGGGACTAGGCCAGGAACTCCTGCAGCTCGCTGGTGAGCTGGGCCTTGCCCTTGGCGCCGATGAGGCGCTTCTTGGGGATGCCGTCCTGGAACACCAGCAGCGTGGGGATGCTCATGATCTCGTAGCGGCGGGCGACGTCGGGGGCGTCGTCGACGTTCAGCTTGGCGATCCGGATCTTGCCGCTGTGCTCGGCGGCGATCGCCTCGAGCACCGGGGTCACCATCCGGCACGGCCCGCACCACTCCGCCCAGAAGTCCACAACGAGCGGCACGCCCGAAGACGCGACCTCCTCGTCGAAGGTCGTGCCGGTCAGAACGTCGATGCCCTGGGCCATCAGGTTGCTCCTCCGAATCGGGAACGCGACAGTTCCCTGTCTGTCAGCAAACGCCTACCCCATCCTCACAATTCCCCACCCAGGGGGTCACCATTCCCGAGGCGTGCCGACGATGTGCTGCTCGTGGGGTTGGGTCTCGAGCCAGCGCTCGGCGTCGATGGCGGCCATGCAGCCCGATCCGGCGGCGGTGACGGCCTGGCGGTAGACGTGGTCCTGCACGTCGCCGCAGGCGAACACGCCCTCGACGTTGGTGCGGGTGCCCTCGCCGGTGAGCACGTACCCGGCCTCGTCCATGTCGAGCTGGCCCTTGAAGATGGCGGTGTTCGGGATGTGGCCGATGGCCACGAAGGCCCCGCCCACCTCGATGACCGACTCCTCGCCGGACCTGACGTTGCGCACCTTGACCCCGCTGAGGTGCCCGTCACCCACGAAGTCGGTGACGATCGAGTCCCAGAGGAACTCGATCTTGTCGTTCTTGAAGGCCCGCTCTTGCATGATCTTCGACGCCCGCAGCGTGTCCCGCCGGTGGATGACGGTGACCTTCTCGCCGAAGCGGGTCAGGAAGAGGGCCTCCTCGAGCGCGGAGTCGCCGCCCCCGATCACGGCGATGCTCTGGCCCGAGAAGAAGAACCCGTCGCAGGTCGCGCAGGTGGAGAGGCCCCGGCCCAGCAGCCGCCGCTCGGAGTCCAGCCCGAGCATCCGCGACCGGGCGCCGGTGGAGACGATGACGGCGCGGCCCAGGTACTCGTCGTCACCGACCCACACCCGGAACGGCCGGGCCGAGAAGTCGACCTTGGTGGCCCGGACGGTGAGGAAGTCGGCGCCGAAGCGGGCGGCCTGGGCGCGGAAGGCGGCCATGAGCTCGGGGCCCTGGATCCCGTCGACGAAGCCCGGGTAGTTCTCGACGTCGGTGGTCAGCATGAGCTGGCCACCGGGCTGGTCGCTCGTCGACGACGGCTCCCCCTCGAGGACCAGGGGGCGCAGGTTGGCCCGCGCCGTGTAGATGGCGGCGGTCAGGCCGGCAGGGCCCGATCCGATGATGAGCACGTCGCGGACTTCGGTCACAGTGTCTCCGGTGATGGTGTGCGCCCCGCGGTCAGCGCTTGGCAGGCCGCGGAGTCTTCTTCGACCACAGGAACGCGCCCACCAGCACGAATATTGCCCCGAGCGGGAGGTAGACCCCCCAGACCGGTCCGGGGATGAGCTCGTCGAGGACGCGCACGGCGGCGATGACGCCGAGGACCAGGGCGGTCAGCCCCATGAGGCCGGCCAGGATCCCGAAGACGACGGTGCGGGCGACCCGGACGAGGCGGTCGGTGGTGTTGGACCGGACCTTGGCGACGACATCGTCGACCTTGTCGAGGGCGGTGACGGCCCACTCAGGAGTCGTGGCCGCGCTCGGGCTCTCGGCCGAGACCGCGCTTCCGGAAGGGGTCTCGCGACGCATTGAGGGAGCCTACCCTGGCAGGCGACGGCGCCATGGATGCGACGCCTGCGGCCTCTTGGGGGGGGATGACCGATCACACTGCGTCGTATCGCCGCCGTCGCCGTCGCCGCCGCGGTCGCCGCGGCCGCGGCCGTGCTCCTCGGCGAGTACCCCTTCTCCGGTCTCCTCGTGCTGGGATCGGGCGTGCTCGTGGGGCTGCTCGTCTCCGAAGCGCTCGTGTCCGTGGGGGAGTGGCGAGGCCCGACCCCGGCCGCCGTCGGTGCCGGGCTTGCCGCCGCGGGCCTCGTG
>DASZOE010000117.1:0-4842 GCA_035550945.1 Acidimicrobiales bacterium | reverse complement strand
GTCTGCACGACCTCCGGCCACAGCGCCGACCCCGTCGCGCCGGTCGCCTGGCAGAGAAGGGCGGCGATGCCGGAGACGTGGGGGGTGGCCATGCTCGTGCCGCTGATGGTGTGGTGGGACCGGGGCATGGGCCACGACGAGAAGACGGTGACGCCGGGGGCGGCGATGTCGACCTGGCCGCCCCGCACTGGGTTGCTGCGGGCCGAGAAGTCGGCGATGCCGAGGTCGCCGTCCACCGCGGCCACGGCCATGATCGACGGGCTGTTGGCGGGGATCCCGACGAAGCCGGGGTTGCCCGCCGACCGTTCGGCGTTGTTCCCCGCGGCGGCCACGATGAGGCTCCCGGCGGCCAGGGCCCGGCGCCCGACCATCTCGTAGGCCCGTGACACCTGGCGGACGTCGGCGCCCAGCGACATCGAGACGACCCGGCAGCCGTTCGTGACGGCCCAGTCGATCCCGGCCAGGATGCCGGCGTCGGTGCCCGACCCGCCCGTGCCGAGGACCTTCCCCACGAAGATCTCGGCGCCCGAGGCCACTCCGTAGCGACGGGTGGAGGACGGGACCGCCGGCCCACAGGCGGTGCCCACGCAGTGCGTGCCGTGCCCGTGGCCGTCCTGGGCCGTCTCGTCGGCGACGAACGACTGGGCCGTCAGGGCCCGGCCCCCGAAGTCCGGGTGCTCGAGGTCGAAACCGGTGTCGAGCACCGCCACACGGATCCCCTCGCCGGTGAGCGTCGAGGTGTCGGCCCGGGTGGCCTGCAGCCCCCACGTCATCTCCTTGGTGTCGGCGAACCGGGCGGCGACGGCGACAACCCCGTCCTCGGCGCCCGACAGCTTCTCGTACAGGTCGGCGACGCCGTCACGGAAGCCCCGGACGTACTCGAGGGACACCCCGGTCGGTTCCCCGCGGACGTAGAGGACGCGCTCGGGCTCGACGGCCAGCACCCGGGGGTCCTCGGCGAGTGCGGTGTCGAGGGAGGCGAGCTGGGCGGCGTCGGCCGGCAGCACGGCCACGCCGAGGGCGGGGAAGACGGTGGCGTCGGCCCGGGACGCCTCGGCGACGTCGAGCCCCGAGGCCGCGTAGTCGAGCGAGCTGGCGATGTCGCGCACGCCGGCGACCGACCGCATGGCGTCGCCGATGGCGCCCGGGTCGCCCTGCACCTGGTTGCTCAGGACGACGATGACGCGCCCGGTCGGCTCCCCGCCTTCGACCCGTGCGATCCCTCCGCCGTCACCCGGGTCGCGGTTCCCACCTGCGGCCGATTGATCCACCGGAGCTCCTCCTGACCGTGGTCACCGGGTGTGCGTGACGCAGGGCAGTCGTGGGGCGCAGGGGAGGACAAGAGAGCCGCCACCGCCCGTCAGAGTGTCCTACACCCGAGGGAGGCCACGGTCAAGGGCCCCACCGTGGCATCTGCGAGAGTGGCCCGTGGCCGGCCTCGCAGTGGTCCTCGCCGTGCTCGTGGCCCACAACCTGGTGGGGAACCTGATCCTGCCGTCGGCGGCGTACGTCCCCGTCAACCTGACCGTGGCGATGGCGCTCCTCGCCGTCGCCCGGGCCAGTGGCCTGTCGTGGGAGGACCTGGGGCTGGCCGGGTCGAGCGTCGGCCGCGGCCTCGCCGTAGGAGCTGCCGCCTTCCTCGTCGTCTCCGTCGTCCTGGCGGTCGGCGCCGCCGTCCCCGCGACCCGCCCTCTGTTCGAGGACGAGCGGGCCGACCTCGCCGGCTGGGCCCTCGTCTACCAGGGGCTGGTCCGGATCCCGCTCGGCACCGTCGTCCTGGAGGAGGTCGCCTTCCGCGGCGTGCTGCTCGGCCTGCTCGGGCAGGGCCGCTCGACGGTGGCCGCCGTCGCCTGGTCGTCGGCGGTGTTCGGGCTCTGGCACGTGGTGCCGACCGTCGAGGCGCTGCGCACGAACCGGCTGGACCCGACCGTCGCCGCCGTCGCCGGCGCCGTCGTCGTCACCGCGGTCGCGGGCGTCGCCTTCTGCTGGCTGCGCCTGCGCAGCGGGAGCCTGGTGGCCCCGGCTCTCGCTCACGTGGCCACCAACAGCGTGGCTCTCGTGCTGGCCGCGGCGGTGCTGCACACCACCTCGGGCTCGACGTGAGCTGAGCCTCTAGGTCGCGGTCCGCAGCCGGTCGACGAGGCCGAGGAAGGAGTCCGGGCGGAGGCTCGCCCTCGTCGCCCCCAGCCCGTCCAGCACGTCGAGGCCCACGAGGGTGTCGATGTTGGCCTCGTTGACGCTGCCCCCGTAGATGACCTCCGGCCGTCCCGCCCCCAGCTCGGCGAGCACGCCCTTCAGATGCCCGACGGCCCCGTGGACGTGCTCGGGCGACGCCGCCGCCGCGCCCCCGATGGCCCACGTCGGCTCGTACACGAGCACCACGTCCTGGCGCCCGACGTCGATGCCCGAGAGACCCTGCCGCAGCCGGCGCTCGGCCTCACGGCGGGCGTCCTGGCCCTGATCGTCCTCCCCGACGAAGAGGATGGGGACCAGGCCGGCCTCGGCGGCGGCCGCGACCTTGCCGCCGGCCTGCTCGTCGGTTTCGCCGGCGGCCCGGCGCTCGCTGTGGCCGACCATGACGTACTCGACGAGCCCGGCGAGCATCCGCGCCGAGACCTCTCCGGTGTAGGGACCCTGCTGCTCCCAGTGGCAGTCCTGGGCGCCCAGGCGCACGAGCTCTTCGTCGACCACCTCCCGGAGAGGGGCGAGGGAGACGAACGGCGGGCACACGATCACCCGCGGCAGCGCGCCGCCCGACCGCGCCCGCTCCCGCAGACCGCCCTGGACGGCCTCCACGAGGCCACGCGCCTCGTCGAGGGTCGGGAACATCTTCCAGTTGGCCAGGAAGTACCTCACCGCGGTGCGCGCCGGGCCGGCTCCGGGCGGCCGTCAGCCCAGCGGGGTGACGGGCTCGGGGCGTACCCACCGGTGCTCGGTGGCGGCCAGCCGGACCGCGTCGAACAGGGCCTGGACCCGCAGCCCCTCCTCCAGCGACGGTTCCGGGGCGGCGCCCTCCCTGATGGCGGCCCAGAAGTTCGTCGCCAGGCGCTTGAAGCCCTCGCTCGAGCTGTTGTCCAGGGGCCCCTCCTGCTGCAGCTCCTCTCCGGCGCGGCCCCACCAGACGCGCTGGTCGGCGTCGAGCCGTACCGTCCCCTCGTCGCCGTGGAGCTCGATGACGTCACCGCGGCCGTGGCGCGCCGTGGCCACCAGGCTCACCACGCCCAGCCCCCCGCCGCGGAACCGGAGGAGGATGGCATAGGCGTCCTCGGCGGTCACGGGCAACAGCTCGTCGTCGTCGCCGCCCGCCGTCCGCACGGTCACGCCCACCTCGGTGACGGCGGCGACTGCCTCCACCGGCGGGACGACCTGCAACAGCATGTCGAGGTCGTGGACGCCGTAGCCCTGGAGCCGCCCGCCGCCCATGGTGGCGTCGTGCACCCACGTGTGAGGGCGGGTGTAGGGGTCGGCGTGGTTCGACTGGACGAGGGCGACGGCGACCATCCGGGGCCGGCCGAAGACCTCCCGGGCGTGCTCGATCAGGCGCTGGCGGGTCTCCTTGAGGCGCAGCTCGTAGCCGACCGAACCGACCACGCCTGCCGACCGGATGGCGGCCACGATCTGGCGGGCCTCGGCCATGTTGTCGCCCAGGGGCTTCTCGCACAGCACATGCAGCCCCCGCTCGGCGGCGGCGACCGCGAACGGCAGGTGGGTGACCACCGGGGTGGCGACGTGCACCGCCTCCAGGCCCGGGAAGGAGATGAGCTCGTCGTAGTCCGCCGTCCCCAGCTCCAGCCCTCCGTCCTCGGCGAGCTCGCGGGCCCGCTCCGGCCGGCGCGACCAGATCGCCACCGGCTCGAACTCGTCGAGCTCCTGGTAGGCAGGCAGCGCCACCTTGGACCCGAAGCCCCCCCCCACGACCGCGATCTTGACCGGGTTGTCCATCACGGCCTCCTTGACCGGCTGGGTTTCCTCATCGACGCGCTCGACGGGTCCACGCTAGATTTCGACACGCTATGAGCGAAGGTCTTACCGCTGTCCTGGTTCCGATCGTGCTGGTCGTCCTGGGGGTCATCATCGCCGTCGTGATGGGGAGGGGGAAGTAGGGCGGACGCGCACTGGCGCGCCGCCTCTTTCCCTCGTCAGTCCCGCTCGGGGATGTTGTCGGCGAAATCGGCCGAGAGGTCGCGGTCGCCGTCCTCCACCGGCTCGTACTCGTTGATGTTGTCGATCGACTTGCCCATGGCCGCGTCCGCCTCGCGCTCGACGATGATCTCGACGAGGGCCGGAACCCGGGCCTCCTCGCTGGCCTGGATGGCCCACTCGACGGCGGGCTTGATGTCGTCCGGCGATCTGACCCGCCGCCCGAGCGCGCCCATGGCCTCCATCACCGCCACGTGGTCCATGCCCAGGGCGCCGTTGGGGCCCTCGTACCCGATGTCGACCCCGTAGTTCATGTCGTACTGGTACTTCTCGGGCTGGCGGATCAGGCTCATGTAGCCGTTGTTCAGCATGACGAGGACGAAGGGCACCTGGTGCTGGACGGCGACCGCGACCTCCTCCATGAGGAAGCCGAAGGAGTAGTCGCCGACCACGCCGACGACCAGCTGGTCGGGTCGGGCCAGCTTGACCCCGATGCAGGCGGGGACCTCCCACCCGAGGGGGCCGGCCTGCCCGCAGCAGAGATAGTGCCGGGGCTTGTAGGTCTTCTGGAACTGCCCGCTCCAGATCTGGTAGAGGCCGATGGCGGTGACGATGATCTCGTTGCCGTCGAAGAGCTCGTTCAGCTCCTTGAACACCCGCGGCGGCGTGATGGGCACGTCGTCGAAGTCCATCTTGCGGAGC
>DASZOE010000116.1:0-2527 GCA_035550945.1 Acidimicrobiales bacterium | reverse complement strand
GGCCGGGGGCTGGCGGGCGTGGGTGCCGAAGGCGGCGGCGTGGCCGTTCGCGACCGTCCTCGCCCCGACCGCGCACCGCCCCGACCTTCCCGGGCTCGGGGACGGGGCGCGCGACGGTCTGGCCGCCCTGCTGGTGGACGTCCTCGGCCGCCTCGACCGGCTCTTCGACGCCCCCATGCCCTACCTCCTCTGGGTGCACCAACGGCCCACCGACGGGGCCGAGTGGCCGGTGGCCCACGTGCACGTCGAGATCTCGCCGTTGTACCGGGCGCCGGGCACACCCCGGTACGTGGCGTCGGGCGAGCTGGGCAGCGGCGTGTTCTTCAACCCCGTCGCCCCCCCCGACGCCGCCCGCCGTCTCCGGGAGGCGGGCCACTGACGGCCGCTCGCGGCGCGCTACATGCGGTCGAGGAGCTGAGCCTTCTTGACGTCGAACTCGGCCTGGGAGATCACCCCTCGCTGGCGGAGCTCGTCGAGCTTCTCGAGCTGCTCGAGGGGCGACAGCTCGCGGCGGACCTCCCGGCGTTCGGCCTGCCGGTGGGTGTTGGCCTCGATCTGGCGGTAGATCTGGTTCTGCACCTGCGTCGCATGGGGGCACTCGTGGAACATCTCCCGACCCCGCTCCCCGGCCGACTCGATCACGAGGTCGCCGGCGCGCAGCACGCGCTCGAAGAGGGTCTGGGTGACGATGACGTCGTTGACGCGCTCGAGGGGGATCTCCCGGCCCCGCTTGGCGATCACGCCGGTGCGCACTATCAGGCGGTCGGACGTCACCACCAGGTTGGTGGTGGCCCAGCGGGCCATGCGGGCGAGGAACCACACGAGGGCGACGAGGACCAGCACCAGGAACGGGATGCCGGCCCAGCCCTTGTTCGTCCTGGTGGCCACGTAGATCGCGGTGGCGATGGCCGCCGCCAGGGCCACCGACGGGCCGGCCATCGACCACCAGTGGGGACGCAGGTCGAGGAAGACCTCCTCGTCGTCGTTGAGCAGCCTCCGGGGAAAAGGCACCGTGTTCCCTTCCCGGCGGGTCCCTGACCCGCCCTCCTCCCCGAGACGGGGACCGTGCCCCGTCCGGTGCTGTGCGAAGGGTACCGACCTGCCCCGGCCGTGAGGCCGATGGGCTAGCGGTAGACCTTGCGGCGAAAAACGGCCTCGTGGGACGCGACCCGGTCGAGGAACAGGAGGCCGTCGAGGTGGTCGACCTCGTGGAGGACGGCCCGGGCCTCGAAGGCGTCGACCTCGACCCTGCGCTCGCCGCCCTGGAGGGTGAGGCCCCGGACCACGACGCGGCTGGGCCGGACCACGTCGCCGGTGTAGTGAGGGACGCTCAGGCAGCCCTCGCGGCCCAGGGCGGGCCCGTCGGCGCCGACGACCTCGGGGTCGAACAGGACCAGCTCTCCGTGGCAGGACCGGGCCTTGCGGTGACCGGTGACGTCGACCACGAATGCCCGCACGTCGACGCCGATCTGGGGGGCCGCCAGCCCCACGCACGCCACCGTGGCCCGCAGGGTGTCCACCAGGTCGGCGGCCACCGCCCGGGCCGTGTCGTCGACCCGGCCCACGCTCCGAGCCACCCGCTTCAGGCGCGGGTCGGGCAGCTCGAGCACCGGACGCACGGCCATCGGCCGGCCTCAGAGGATGTCGGCGTCGGACGGGTGCAGGCTGGCCTCGACCCCCAGGCCGGCGGCCACGTCGGCCAGCCGGTCGGCGAGGGAGTTGGGGTCGACGCCCGCGGGCAGCGCCACCTCCAGGACCATGGCGTACACCGGCTGCTCGGCGGAGCCGATGACCCGGGTGCTCAGGTCGGCGATGTTGACCCCCTGGTCGGCGAGGAGCGACGCCACGCCGTGGACGATGCCGGGCCGATCGGCGCCGTACACCGACACCGTCCAGCGATCGTCGCCGGTCTCCTCGGCCGCCGCCTCCTCGTCGGCCGCCGGCAGCGGGCGCACGGTGACGACGAGCTCGAGGTCGGCGGCGGGCCCGCCGAGCGCGGCCTCGAGCTGCGCCGCGCTCACGTCGGGCGGAGCGTCGACGACGAGCATCATGGCGAACTGGCCTCGCAGGATCGTCATGGAGCTGTCCTCGATGTTGCATCGGTGCTCGACGAAGACCCCTGTGACGGCGGCGACGATGCCGGGGCGGTCGGACCCGACGGCGGTGACGGCGACGTGGGACACCGGAGCCCCTAGGCGAAGAGGCGGAGCTGGCAGAGGCGCCCGACCAGGGCGTCCCACGACCGGATCCGCACCGCGGCGCGGGTGACCGCCTCGCGGTTGTAGGGCTGGTCGAACAGATAGGAGCTGCACACCGCGGCCAGCGACTCGGCCTCGGCCGGGTTGTCCTCCACGCTGGCGTCGGCCCCGAGCCGGGTCGCGACCGCCGCCTTGGTGCCCACCGCCGTGTGGTGCACGGCGTCGAGGGCCAGGCCCCATTGGGCGAGCCACCGGGCCGTGGCCGCCCGTAGCGACGCTGGCCGGGCGGTGATGCCGACCATGTTCCACCCCGCGGCCCGCAGGGCGGC
>DASZOE010000115.1:0-18494 GCA_035550945.1 Acidimicrobiales bacterium | reverse complement strand
ACGTGGACGCGCTGTCACAGCTCCTACAGCAGGGCCTGGTGCAGGCCGTGGTGAGCCTGTTGACCGTGGTCGGCGTCGCCGTCGTCCTCATGATCATGAACGCCGAGCTGGCCCTGGCCGCTCTCGTCGCCCTCCTGCCCCTGGCGGTGGCCACCGTGTGGTTCCGCCGACGCTCGGCGCGGGCCTACCGCAGCGCCCGCGAGCGGGTGGCCACCGTGAACGCCACGCTGCAGGAGAGCGTGAGCGGCGTGCGGGTGGCCCAGGCCTTCGCTCGCGAGGACCACAACGTCGAGTCCTTCCGGGAGGTGGCCCGCCGCCACCTCGACGCCCGGGTCGACGCCCAGCGGCTGGTCGCCACCTACTTCCCGTTCGTCGAGATGCTCTCGGTGCTGGCCGCGGCCTGCGTGCTCGGGGTGGGCGCCCGCCTGGCCTCCGCCGGCGACGTCACCGCCGGCGAGCTGGTGGCCTTCGTGCTCTACCTCAACCTCCTCTTCGCGCCTCTCTACCAGCTGTCACAGGTGTTCGACAGCTGGCAGCAGGCCGCCGCGTCGCTGGCCAAGATCCGTGACCTGCTCGCTACCGAAACCTCCATCCGCCCTCCCGCTCACCCCGTCGACCCCGGGCGCCTGGCCGGCGCCGTCCGGTTCGAGGGCGTGTGCTTCCGCTACCCCGGCGCCACCGAGGACGCCCTGGCCGGCGTCGACCTCGACGTCGCTCCCGGCGAGACGGTGGCCCTCGTGGGCGAGACGGGCGCGGGCAAGTCGACCATCGTCAAGCTCGCGGCCCGCTTCTACGACCCCACCGAAGGCCGCGTCGTCGTCGACGGCCACCCGCTGACCGAGTTCGACCCCACCGCCTACCGGCGCCAGCTCGGCTACGTGCCCCAGGAGCCGTTCCTCTTCTCGGGGACGGTGCGGGACAACATCGCCTACGCCCGCCCGGAGGCGTCGGACGCCGAGGTGGAGGCCGCGGCCCGGGCCGTGGGCGCCCACGAGTTCATCGCCCGCCTCCCGGCGGGCTACCTCCAGGCGGTCAGCGAGCGGGGCCGCTCCCTGGCCGCCGGCCAGCGCCAGCTCCTCGCCCTGGCCCGGGCCCAGCTCGTCGACCCGGCCATCCTCCTCCTCGACGCGGCCACCGCCGCCCTCGCCCTGGCCACCGAGGCTCGAGTCATCCGGGCCATCGGCGCCCTGGCCGCGCCCCGGACGACGCTCGTCATCGCCCACCGCCTCCAGACGGCGCGCGCCGCCGACCGCATCGTGGTCGTCAACGGCGGCCGCGTCGTCGAGCAGGGGGGCCACGACGACCTCCTGGCCGCCGGCGGCCAATACGCGCGCCTGTGGGCGGCGTTCACCAGCGAGGGACGGGCGGCGTCGGGCCAGCAGGCCGGGTGACGGCGTAGCCGCCCGGATACACAGACCGCTGTCTCGCCTCCCGGTTCTCGCTGAGATGGGTCATCGGGCGCAGCCACCACACGTGTACGCCGGTACCGGGCGGGACGTTGAACGCTCCAAAGACCCTTACCACGCCAGCCGACGTGTTCACCGCCCTGGAACATCTACTCGAAACCCAGGAGACCTACCTGACCGGGGCAAACACCACGCCAAGAGTGTGGCTAGCACGGTTGCCTGGTTCGGGCGCGACTCCTAGGTTCCAACCATGCAGGCCGTGGCGCTGCGGGTCAACGCGTGGTTGCGTCGCGACAAGCTACGGCTCGTCGTCACGATTCTGCTGATCGGCATCACCGCCGGCGTCACGATGGGCATCGCCGCAGGAGCTCGGCGCACCGACACAGCACCCGACCGCTATACACGTCGGGCAGGCGGCGATCCGGATCTGGTCATCACTCAGCTCAGCGGGCACCCGTTAAGCGAGCAGGTCGCCCGTCTTCCCGGGGTCGTCTCCATACAGAGCCAGGTCTTCGTCCCCTCCTTTCTCGTGTCGCCGCTCGACGGCATGCCGGTGCTCGAACCCAACGCCTTCGCCGGGGACGACCAGTTCAACGGGACCCGCATCATCGAGGGTCGCTTCACGCGTCCTGCGAGTCCCGACGAGTTCACGGTCAACGGTCCGATGGCATCGCTGCTCGCGAGGCGCTTCGGCACGAGAGTCGGCGACCGGTTCCAGGTGGTCTCGTTCACCCAGGAGCAGGTGGCGGCGGGGTTCGAGTCACTCGACGAGCCGGCGGTGCCACCGTTCACCGCGACCCTGGTCGGCATCTCGCAGTCACCCCTCGAGTTCGACGACAGCTCGCCTGCGATGGTGTTCCCCCCGAGCTTCCTACGGGCCCATCCGGAGGTCGGGGTAGTGCAGACGCAGATCGCCGTCCGGCTCGACGGCGTCGACCCCGCCGGGGTGATGGATGCCGTTCGGCAGATGCCGAACGGGAGCGACGCCTATGCCGTCCCTCTGCCCGTCGTCAGTGAGAGCGCACGGCGGGCCGTGCGCTTCCAGGCCACCGCCCTCTGGCTCGTGACGGCGCTCTCCCTGGTGGCCACCGTCGTCGTCATCGTCCAGGTCGCCAGCAGAGCCCTCTCGATCGGTGAGGACGAACGCCGATCGATGCAGGCCCTCGGGTGGCGCCAGACCGATTTCGCCATGGAGGGCCTGGCCGAAGCGGTCATCATGGCGGTCCTCGCGGCGCCTCTCGCGGTGACGATTGCTTACGCGCTCACGTCAGGATTCCCGCTTGGCGTGCTCCGGACGTTGGAGCCCACCCCAGGGGCCCGCATCGAATGGCGGGTCAGCGTGATCGGCGTGCTCCTCGTCGTCGCGGTCCTGGTCGTCACGGGCGTGGTAGTAGCGACGCGACGCATCCGTGCGGCCGTCGTGCACAGAGATGTCGGGCCCATCGCATCCTGGATGTCGAGACGAGACGCCGGCATGCCGCTGCAGGTCGGTGCACGCTTCGCGCTGTCAGGGACCTCGGGTCGGGGCCCGTGGACCTCGCTGATGGCGGGGGCGATCGGCCTGGCGGGCTTGGTCGGATCCGTGATCGTCGGCCAGACACTTGTGACGGTGGTCGAGACACCGGGTCGGTGGGGTGTCAGCTACGACCGAGTGTTCGGGAACCCCTACACCGAGACCGACTCCGACATCGTCACGCCGGTCGCCGAGAATCCCGACGTGGTGGCCGTGACCGGCGCCAACATCGGTTCGCTCACGATCAACGGCTCGGACACGGCGACGATCGGGTTCGACAACGCCAAAGGGCACCTGTTCCCGATCGTCCTCCACGGTCGGCCGCCGACGCAGGTCAACGAGATTGGACTCGGCGCAGAGGTCGCCCGCCGGCTCCGCGTTCGTATCGGCGATACGGTCGAGGGTGTGGGCGCCTCGGGCAGGGCGCGCGCGCTGGTCGTCGTCGGCATCGTGGTGACTCCCGACAGCGCTGGCAACGGCGCGGCCGTCCCGTTCTCGACGTATCGCGAGATGAATCCGACCGCGACCGAGAACCTCCTCTTCGTCGACTTTGGCGACGCCGCGCCGCAGAGCGCGGTCGATAGCGTTGCCGCCGACAATTACACGCCGCCCGGCGCCGTCGTCACCCCCCCGAGCGTGAAAGCCCTGGAGCGGGTCACCGCAGCGCCGTTCCTCCTCGCCGCCGTGCTCACACTCGTGCTCGTGACGGGCTCCGGCTACGTCCTGGCCTCGTCCTTCCGCACGAGGCGCCGCGATCTGGCGATCCTGCGAGCTCTGGGGTCAGACAGCGGCCAGATGCGCGCTGTCGTGCACTGGCAATCGACGCTCGCCGCAACGATCGTCGTGGTACCCGGCGTTACTCTCGGCATTGTTCTCGGTCGCCGAGTCGTCGCTCTACTGATCAACACGCTCGGCATCGTGCCCGGAGCCGATCTGGAAATGCTCCGCATCGCCGCCATCGGCTGCGTGGCACTGCTCGTGGCGAACGCGCTCGCGCTGCAGCCCGCTCGACGCGCGGCGCGGCTCGGTATGGCGCAACTGTCCCTCGACCGTTGAGAAGATCCAGACGCATGCCGAGCTCATCGTCGCCGGCGGCCGCTACGCCGAGCTGTAGCAGAGCCAGTTCGAGGACGAACTCCGGAGGTGGCGGACTGGGGGGGACTGCTGCTCCAGGGCCGAGACGAATACGATCGGCAGGACGGAGATAGGAGCCGACCATGGCATATCGCAGCGAAGACCTGAACGGGGCGGTGGCGGAGCTCGACGACGGCTACCTCACCGTCCTCCTCCTCCTCGCCATTCGCCGGGCAAGCAGCGAAGAACCGCGCCGGGCGGGGTTCTGGCACGCGCTGGCAGGGGTCCTCGCCGCCGAGCTGGAGATGCGGCGCGGCGCGGCGCAGTTCCGGCGAGACGACCCACTGGCCATCAAGCCCGAGCCTGGTGACCTCGAGGCCGTTGTCGCCGAGTTCCGCCGGGACCTGGAGACCGTGGAGGCCGAGTACCGGGAGTCGTACGGGCAGCTGGCCACGCCCGGCAGCGACGCACCCGCTTAGCCTCGCCTATTCGCCGGTCAGTTGACCTCCGAGCCCCGGGCCGGCCTGTCTGCGAAGATCGTCGTGTTCGCCAGAGGCGAGTTCGCGCAGACGCGGGTTCGGTTCTCCCTCCAGTCGAATGAGGCGCGCTGAACGTCGTCAGCGCCCGCCGCCGACGCACAGAACCAGTCCTCGGCTCTGGTGCTGATCCTCGGTCATGGCTGCTCCATCGCCGGCGTTCCTGCACGAGGTCCCATGCCCGGTCGTCGCCGGAGAACGCCCATCGAGCGCTTGACCCGATGGCTTGGGCCCGGACCTCGGCCATTTCATGATCGGTCGGTCCTCGGTGCTGGCGCAGCCCGGCGGTCCCTCGGGAGACTGGCGTCACCGGATGGTTACCGGCGCCCCGCTTCTCGTCCGGCACGACGGGTAGGACGCGATATCGATGAGGTCGCGCGCGCGCCCTTCCCTCTGGGTGGTCCTTCTGGTCGGCGGCGTCATCGGTGCATGCGGAAACGGCGAGACGGCGCAACCGGAGACGCCAACGGAGACCACGGCCGCCGCGGGCACCACTACTGCCACCACGACCACGACTGCGGGGACGACAAGCACTACTCGCGCCGGCGACGAGACCTGCTCGGCCGCCGGGCTCTCTTCGGACGTGCCGCGTCACGAGCTGCCCCAACCCGTCGAGGACACCCGGCGAGCGATCGTGCGCGCCGCGGTCGCCTGCGATTACGAGGCGCTGGCGGACATCGCTCGCAGGGACACCACAGGCTTCAGCTACAGCTTCGGCGAGAGCGGTGCCCCCGCCGAGTTCTGGCGCAAGGCCGAAGCTCGGGGAGAGGACGTCCTCCGGACCCTCGTCGAGGTCCTTCGGCTCCCCTTCGCCACCCGAACGCTGAACGAGACGACCCAATACGTCTGGCCGTCCGCCTACGGCTACGAGCGCTGGGCTGAGGTGCCGCCAGCTGATCGGGAAGCCCTTCTTCGCGTCTACAGCGGCGACGACCTCCGGCGGTTCGAACAGTTCGGTTCCTACCTGGGCCACCGCGTCGGCATCGGAGAGGCTGGGGAGTGGATGTTCTTCGTCGCCGGCGACTGACGCAGCACACCCTGGACGAGCAACGCCCGCGCCGAACAGCACCTCGAGTTCCCGGTCTCCCTCCCGATCGGAACCGGCTAGTGGATGTAGTGATCGGAGAAGACCCTTGCCGTTAGCTCGCCTCGGCTTCCCACCCCGACTTTGGCAAAGATCGTCTTGAGGTGATCCTCGACCGTGTTCTCCGAGATGCGGAGCTCCCCGGCCAGCGCCTTGTTCGTTTTGCCTTGGAGTGCCAGCTGGGCGACCTCCGCTTCCCTCTTCGTGAGTCCATAGGCGAGAAGGATGAGCGGGGCGAGCTCGGCGGGCGTGGCCCGCTCGACCACCACGGCGACGTGCCGGCCTTGGCCGAGCCCAGCCATCTCCGACGCGTGAAGGACCGCCCAACGGCCCGACCGGGTCCTCACGCGGACCCGAGGCAGGAGATTCACTGGGTCTGGGCTCCGTTGGATGGCCTCCAGCCGTGCCAGCACCGTCTCTACCGCAACGGGCAAGGGCCAAACGTGCTGATCCGGACCGGCGAGCTCCCAGAGCCAGCGCTCGCCCGCTTCGGTCGTCGCTATGAGGGAGCCATCCTCGGCCAGCACGAGGACACCGGGTCCATCGGCACCCGCGCTCACGTCAGCAGTGTCGACGAGGAGCGCTCGACGCAGCCCCTCGCCCACATGAGGCGCCAGGCCGGCGACGACGCGAGCCTCGCGCTCCGTGAATCCCCGCGAACCGTCTTCGCGATGAACGCAGAGGAAGCCCCAGCATTCCCCGCCGGAGCGGAACGCCGCTCGGAGCTCGTCTCCTAGACCGAGCGGCGCCATGATGTCGCGATATCGGGCACTGGCAGCCCGGTCGGCTCCGGTGGCGTGGTCCAGCCAATCGACCGGGAATCGCCGATGGGCCAGCGTGCTGAACTTGTTCACGTCCTCTTCGAGGAACTCGTTGGCGAGGAACCGTGGGGTCGAGTCCCGCGGGATCTCCTCCACCACCGCACTGGTGAAGAGCAAGGTGGCAGGGTCCACCGATGCGCAGAAGACCGCCTCCAGTGGGAGGATGCGCCCGAGTCGGTCGACGAACTCCCCCTGGAGCGACATGGCGTCAAGCCCGCCATGACAGCGAGCCACCAGCTCCTTCACCGCCTGGCCAGCGCCGGGGCCACGACCCATGGCCACCACCCTACGGTGCACGACGGATTGTCGCTTCACGCGTCCATGCGGGGGACGACGCCCAGCTGCTGGAGGAACCCGAGGTCGTCAAGGCGTCCCCAACGCTCGGTGATGCGACCGTCTTTGACCCGGAAGATGTTGATGCCCGGCAGAACCACCTCCCGCCCGGTGGGCGCGACGCCCATGACCTCGGCCCGGTGGGTACCCCGGGCGGTGAAGTGCTCGGCCACGAGATCGCGTTCGGCGATGAGGAGATGGACCTCACTGCGCCAGTCGGGAAAGGCAGCTCGGAACCTGGCTCCCGCCGCCCGCATCCCTTCACGGTCAGCGCTCACTCCGAAGGGTGGGTCGTGGTTCACGAAGTCCTCACTCAGGTACGCATCCACGGTCGCAAGGTCTCCGCAGCTGAAGAGACCGTCGATGAACTCGCTGACGACCTTCTTGTTCGCATCGATGCTGGTCATGCCTTCACTCTCGAGGAGTGGCTGACTCCGCGCCATCCCGGATTCCCGGGGTGTGTCCGGCTGGGACCGGAAGGCCAGACGTCACGCGGCATGATGGCGAGGAGCGGGCTGGCTTCCGCGGCGGTGTCAAAGTCGAGGCCTGTTGCGCGCCGTCTGGGATGTTCGCGCCCGGGGATGGAGGCCGGAGCGACGAGCGATGGCTCGGCGACGTCAGCGGACAGCCGAGCTGTGCGAGCGGTCCTCCCGCCTGGGCTGTGTGAAACGATCGTGGCGTGCGGGTGCTGTTCTCGACCACGGCCGGTTCTGGCCACTTCGGGCCGATGGTGCCATTCGCCAAGGCTTGTCGCCACGCTGGCCATGAAGTGAAGGTCGCCGCCCCGGCGTCGTTCGGGGAGGCCGTGGCCGCTACCGGGCTCGACCATGCACCCTTCGCCGACGTCCCCCCCGAGGTGCTGGGGCCGATCTTCGGCCGTCTGCCCGAACTGTCGCCCGTCGAAGCCAACCGGATGGTGATCGCCGAAGTGTTCGGCCGCCTCGATGCCCGGGCTGCGCTGCCCGGGCTCACCGAGATCATGGCCGACTGGCGGCCCGACGTCGTCGTGCGTGAGCTCTGCGAGTTCGGGTCGCTGGTCGCCGCCGCGAAGGCCGGGGTCCCGCAGGTCGAGGTGGCCATCGGCTTGGCCGCCACGGTCGCGTTCGCCCTGCCGATCGTCCACTCCCCCCTGGCCGAACTCGACGCGATCGCCGGCCTGCCCGAGGGTACGGCCTCCCGGACCCTGGCTTCCGGGCCGATACTCAGTTGCGTCCCCGCCGAGGTCGACGGCGAGACCGAGACGGGCGGCTTCCGGGTCAGGCGATTCCGGGACGCCTCCTTGACCGCCGGCCAAGGCTCGCCGCCACCGCCATGGGGCGACCAGGACCATCCACTCGTCTACGTCACCTTCGGGTCGGTGGCCGCAGGGCTGCCCCCGTTCGCGGGCGTGTACCGATCTGTCCTCGACGCACTTGCCGGCGAGCCCCTCCGGGTTCTGATGACCACAGGGAGCGCCGTCGAGCCAGGCTCACTGGCGCCGTTGCCGGCCAACGCCCGAGTCGAGCAGTGGTGGCCCCAGGCCACCGTGATGCCCCACACCGACGTGGTTGTCGGCCATGGCGGGTTCGGCACGACGATGACGGCGCTGGCCGGCGGAGTGCCCCAAGTGGTAATCCCGCTGTTCGCCTTCGACCAGTTCGTCAACGCCGAGCGGGTGGCGGCGATCGGGGCGGGGTTGTGTCTCGATGGTGGACCGGACGCGGCCTCGACCCTGGTGCCGGCCCTGGCCGACGTCCTTGGCGACCCGGCCTACAAGGAGAAGGCCCTGGGAGTCGCAGCCGCCATGGCCGAGCTGCCCGACTCGGCGTCGTCGGTGTCGTTCCTGGAGCAGCTGGCCGGGCGCTGACCAATCGGACATGCTCAGGACGACCCTGGGTGACACCGCCCGTTCGGCCTGGCACGGCAATAGCTGTCGATCCCGTCGATCTGTGGCGGTTCGGCGGGGGCCGGGAGACGCCCCGTTGCCAACGGGGCTGCCTCGGGTAGCACTGGATCGAGGCCCGACGATTACCGGAAGTGCGCAATGTCGAGCGACAAACCTCCGCGACCTCGCTGGCGCTCGCCGGTGCCGCCCACCGCGTGAGTGTCGGCATCATCCGCTCCCTGCCCTGTTCCCGAGGAGGGCACCCGTGATCAAGGACTTCGAGATCCGTGAAGAAGTCACCCTCCCGGCGACCCCCGAGCAGGTCTGGGACGCGATCGCGACGAGCGACGGACTGGCAGCCTGGTTCCAGCCCGCCGACATCGGGCCGGACAGCGCCATGGTTGTCGATTGGCAGCCCTCGACCCGGCTCGTCACCGAGATTCCCGGCGCCGATCCCGAGACGACGCACCGATACGAGTTCGTGATCGACAAGCACGGTCAGGGAGCGCGGCTGCGCTTCTTGTACACCGGGGTCGAACGCGACGACTGGGACGAGGAGTTCACCGCCAGGGCTGGGAGATGTACCTGGCGACCCTACGCGAGTACCTCGCCCACTTCACCGGTCGACCGGCGACGTACATCGAGGCCGAGGGGCTGCCCACTTCCGCCGAGCCTGGCGCCTGGCGAACACTGCTCGACGCCCTCGGGCTCGTGGAGCCGATGCAGCCCGGAGACGACGTCCACATCGACCTGGCACCTGTGGCGCCGATCGACGGGAGCGTCGACTACGTCAGCGCTCATTTCATCGGGCTCCGATCCGCTGACGCCCTGATCCGCTTCCACGGACGTGCACCGATCGGACTGGCCGTCGCCATAAGCCATCACCACTAC
Organism: Acidimicrobiales bacterium; assembly: GCA_035550945.1. GTDB lineage: Bacteria > Actinomycetota > Acidimicrobiia > Acidimicrobiales > AC-14 > DASZOE01. The sequence goes on along the minus strand of DASZOE010000115.1, from coordinate 8,972 downwards.
GGCGCTGACGTCGACGCAGTCTCCATGACGCGGGCATGGCACGAGTGGCTCGGGGCCGTGTTCCCAGCCAGCAGGGAGGAGACATGATCGTAACCATCGCCAAGGTCGCCGACTTCGATCAGTTCCTGAAGACCTTCTCGACGAGGGGCGCTCAGAAGAGGAAGCAGCACGGGTCCACGGGGTCCCACGTCTTCCGCGATCCCGATGACCCCAACCGGGTGTGGGTGGTCTTCGACTGGAAGATCGAGGACTACGAGAAGTTCCTCTCCGATCCCGAGATCCCGGCGATCGCGCGGGAACTCGCCCTCCGAGAGCCGCCAGTGAAGGCCGATCCCGTCGCCCAGTACGACTCCTGAGAACGAGCGCGACAACCGAGGTGGGCAATGCCCGAGCAAGCCGCGTTCGGCAGGAAGTGGGGCGACAAGTCACCGCCCGACGCCCTCCTCGAACGGCACCCCCCGGCCATTTGACCGCACGAACGACGGAGGACCGATGCCGAAGAGCAAGAACGCCGCCAAGAACTCCGGCTCCGAACCGAAGCTGCTCTCCGGTGGCAACCCGCAGATCCCGAAGGGGGAGGGCGACGAGCCGGTGCAGGCCTACATCGCAGCCATGCCCGGTTGGAAGCGCTCGGTGGGCGAGCGGCTCGACGGCCTCATCGTGCGCACCGTCCCCGATGTGCACAAGGCCGTCAAGTGGAACCAGCCGTTCTACGGGCACAAGGGCGAGGGCTGGCTCCTCGCCTTCCGCTGCTACGCGAAGTACGTCCAGCTCCAGTTCTTCCGAGGAACCTCGCTCGATCCCGTGCCGCCCAAGGCGTCCAAGCACGACGAGGTGCGCTACTTCGACATCTACGAGGACGACGACCTCGACGAAGACCAGCTCGTCTCCTGGATCGAACAGGCAAGCAACCTGCCCGGCGAGAAGATGTAGAGCCGCCGGCTGCCGCCCTCGAGGGCGACCGGCTACCGCAGTGACGGCTTACTGCCGGGACTGATCCCGGTCGTATGCAAGAGACCGCTGTTGACAGGCAGAGCGACAACGACGGTGCCGGGTCACCGGGCGGTGTCCTTCAGGCGCCGGCCCCCATTCAGGGTCTGCACGGCAACGATTGCCCGTAGCTCCGCCATGCCGCCGATGGGAGCGTGCCGGTCACTGCTTGACGATCGTCAGGCTTCGGTCCGGGCGTCGATGTGGTGGTGGACCGCCGCGGTGGTCCGCTCGACGTCTCCGGTGGCGAGCAGGTCGAGCAGGGCGCCGCGCATGACGGCGAGAGCCAGACTTCGTCGGGCTTCACCGACCTCGGTGTGGCGCTCCCCCGGGCTCTGCGCGGCGCTGAGGACCTCGAGCCAGTCGGCGACGGTGGTACGGGCGAAGCCCGCCCACGGCCCCTGTGGATCCACGAGCGAGCGAGCGTAGCCCTCGAGCCACAGCGTGAGGAGGGGCCGATGCTCCTCGGCCACCAGCCAGCGCCACACCTCACGGACGACGACGTCCAGCCCCACCGTGCCGCCGTCGGCGCGTTCCTGGCGGAGCCGCTGGAGCAGGTCCAGCTCGTCCCGACGGGCCCGGGCCAAGAGGGCACGGACCAGCCCGTCTTTGGAACCAAACAGAAAGAGCAGCACCCGGGGGCTGGATCCGATGGCGGCGGCCAGGGGGCGGAGCGACAGATCGGCGAGACCGTGGTCGAGGACATACCGGTACCCCAGCTCGACCAATTCGTCGCGGCGGGGAGAGTGAGCGTGACCGGCGATGCGGACAACGCTACAGTCATCTACTGAAACACCCGTTTCAGTAGGAGCGAGGATGGGGCAAGAGCAAGTGTCGGGGAGGATCCGCCCGGTCGGGGAGCCCGGCGACCTGGGTTGGGTGGTCATGGCCCATGGCGAGCTCTACGCCGAGGAGTTCGGGTGGGACTCGACATTCGAGGCCCTAGTGGCCGGGATCGTCGCCGAGTTCGCGGCCAGCCACGATCCGGTCCGGGAGCGGGGATGGATTGCCGAGCTCCATGGCCGTCGGGTCGGCTGCGTATTCGGCGTCGCCAAGGACGATGTGACGGCCCAGCTGCGGCTCCTGCTGGTGCACCCCGATGCACGGGGACGCGGCCTGGGCGGCCGCTTGGTCGATACATGCGTCGACTTCGCTCGCTCGGCGCGCTATCGGCGGGTGAGGCTGTGGACCAATCATCCCTTGGAGGCGGCTCGCACGATCTACCTCCGGCGCGGCTTCGTGCTCGTCGAAGAAGAGCCCCACCACAGCTTTGGCGTCGACCTCGTCGGTCAGACCTACGAACTCTGTCTCATCCACTGAGTCCCTTTGTTTCTCAGGAGCCCAGGTCTAGGGAAGCATTCGACCGCGTTGATCGTCAGCGCGGCCACGGCGACGAGCGAATCCCCTGCCCAGCTGACAGGATCGTCACCACTCGGCGACCGTCAGCGCCAGACATCGCGCTCGGTAAGGTCCCTGCCTCCTCAGTTCTTTTCAGGCCTCGACGACAAACCGGGCGTAGCCTGGCGTCAGGAAGAGGTGAGGATGGCTATCAGACGGCGAGCATGGATCGTCACCCTGGTGTGCTGTTTGGCGGTGGCGGGACTGGTCCAGGCGGTCGGGGTACCGCCTGCCCGGGCTCGGGGGAACGCCGCCACGACCGTGCCACATACGCGGTGGTTGAGCGACATCTGGTGCCGGCCCGACGGGTCCTGCCTCGCCGTCGGTGCCACCACGCGCGGCAGTGGTGTGGTCGTGGTGCTGCACTCGAACGGCTCCATCGGGCCCGTCCGACTCGTCCCCGGGTCGACCACGCTCTCCTCCATCGACTGCGCGCCGGGCGGCGGCTGCATCGCCGTCGGCGGGCTCGGGCCCACCTACCAGTTCGTCCAGATCGCGCCGGACGGGACGCCGGGCACCGCACGGTCGGTGCCAGGGGTCGACGCCTTGTACGACGTGGACTGCCCGACGGCAAGCACCTGTCTCGCAACTGGCAGCGTCACGGAACAGGTGCAGGGGTACCCGTACTACAAGACGTGGTCGCAGTTCATCGTTTTCGAGAACGGCCAGCCCGTGGCCGTCCAACGCTTTCCCCTCGACTACGACGACCTCGTCGTCGGGATCGACTGCCCGACAGCGACTAACTGCGTGGTCGTCGACGGCAAAGCGGTGGTCCTCTCGAACTCCGGCGGCACGTGGAGCGCGAGGGTCACCTTCGAGCCGGCGCCGGACTATTCGGGCCACGCGACCCACCGCATCTCATGCCCCACCTCGCGCGCGTGCTGGGCGATCGCCGCTGCCTATGTCCAGACCGGACCCGGCCTGATAAACGTCCCCGGCATCGCGCCGGTGTCCGCCGCCGGCACCGTCGGAGCGGTGCGGGTTCTGATCCCGCGATCGGGCCATTCCGACGGCATCTCCTGCGCCCCGGGCACGAGCACCTGCACGGTCGTCGGCGGGCTCCACTTCGACGACGTCGGGGCGTTTTCGGTGGAGACGACGAGAGGCAGCCCATGGGAGCCCACGTACTGGACGAACGCGCTGGGCTTCAATGGAGTCAGCTGCGTGACGGCTACCTCCTGCGGGCTCGTCGGCGGCAACGGCTCGAACGGGGTCTTCGCCTGGAAGGGCCCGATCATCTCCTGAGGTGATCGGGCTGCCGCATGGTGACATCGTCTCGGCGTCACCCATGCCCTCTTCTTCCGAGCGGCCGCTGCCGCCCTCAGGCCTATTGCGCCGCCGCATCCTCCGGCACCTCCGCGTGGTGGAGGATCCCGTGCGAGAACAGTCGGTGCCCCACTCCGTAGTACACCCGATACTGGATCTTGCAAGCGTCGGGCCTCAACCAGACGTCGGTCCCGGATCCCGAACCGGTGCCCCGAAAGATCCCCCAGTTCATGGCGAAGCTGTCGCCGTTTCCCCCTTCTGGTCCCCGATATTGCAGCGGAAGGGTCTCCGAGTGGATGAGCTCATCGGCGCGCCCGAACACGTGGAGGTCGACCCAGACATTCTTCTCGTACTCCACGTTGTGCACCCAGACCGCCAACGAGAGGAGGGTCCGAACGTCCGCTGCTGACGACTCGCCAAGAGGCTCGCCGCCCTCGGGAACGCGCTTTGTCTGGAGCTGGGCAGCGAGGACGTTGACCATGCCGAGATCTGGGATCGCGCCCCCGCGGTACCTCACGGGGTGAGCCGGCCCCCGAGGCGCGACGTCGTACCAGTAGTTCTCACCGAAGCGGCTGTCCCAGGCTTCGCACGACCGTCCCCCCGCGGCGGCAGGGAGAAAGTTCCGGAACCACAACTCCATCCGTTCGGCGCCCAGCGGAACGTCGAAGAGAACGGGTTTCGGGACGAGGCCCACCACCATGCCCCCAGAAGGCATGCGGATTCGTTCCAGCACCGTCTGCCTCGAGACCGACCCGCCAGGATGAAAGCGGCAGCCAACTTCGATGTCCCAGACCTCCGCGCCACGCCAGTTGAGCCGGCAGTGGGGAAGCCGGCCAGGATCATAGGTGAGAGAGAGTTGGCCCCCTTGGGCCAGATCACCGGTAAGGCTCTCCGTCCCCCCGGCGCCGAAATGCAGATCGGCTCGATCACCCATGGTGCGGACCACGCGCCGTCACAACTTGCGAATCCGTATGTGGCGGAAGGCAACCGGACCCGAGTGGGCCTGCACCCCCAGGTAGCCCGACGACTCCCCTGCCGACGCCGGCATCCCACGGCCCACGTACTTCCCGGCAGGCTTCTTGAACGTCGTCACCTGCTGGAACGCCGTCGCCTGTCCTTCCTGGACTTCCCCTAGCTGAACCGTGTACTGGTCACCGACGACTTCGATGTCGTACTCGTACCAGCGGTGCGGTTGGAGCACCGGACCGGCGGTGTACTTCTGGTGTTGTGGTTCGGCCTGCCCGTTGACGACCTGTCCGGTCGGGACGTCGTAGATGGCGCCCGTGCGGTGCTTGTCGAAGAAGAAGTCCCTGCCCTGCTCATCGATCTGCACCTCGAATCCCGTCGCCGCTGCCACCCACGCGGGGTTGCCTCCGGCTCGGGGTTCCTGCTGGTTCACGTCCGCCCATTGGGTGTGCGGGTAGCGGAAGCGAAGGAACACCCCGGAGTTGCCGATGGCCTTGCCGAAGGAGTCCACCGGCCCCGACAGCCGGAACTGGAGGCGCACTACGAAGTCGTCGAACGCCTCGGCGGCGTAGAAGAGCACGCTGTGGTCGCCGCCCGGCTGGGCGATGAGCAAGCCGTCCTGGAGCACGAACGGGCCCGGGCCTGCCTTGTGCCACCGATGGAAGGTCTTCCCCGTGCCGTCGAAGAGGTAGGCAAATTGGGGCTCCAGTTGAGGAGCGGCCGGGGCCACGAGCACCTTGTCGGCCGTGCGCCGGGCGAGGGCGACGCCTGAAAGCATCGGGTTTGGCGACCCGATGGTCGGCAGCAGCGCAGGGCCGACGGCGTAGAGGTTGTCGAGCTCCCAGATCCGACCGGTGGGGTCGGTGATGGACGTCGCGGGTTGGTCCCCCATCCAGAGACTTCCCGCCTCATGGTGGGTCGAGGCGAGCGTGTCCCGACGCAGGTTCCGAGGGGGGGGCTGGCCCTGCCAATGGGCGTTCTCGGGCTGGTTCGGACGCGACAGGTACTGGACCGGCCCGAGCGCCCCGAACGACGCCGCCAGCTCCTCCGAGGCGGCGTCCATGGCATCCCAAAGCTCGTTGTCCTTGGTGGCCTTCGGGTCGCTGGAGTCGGTCACTCGGGGGTCGTTCGGATCGCTCCAGTTCGTCTCGAGGCGCACCCGGGCCCGCGGCACCCCGTTGCCGTCGGGCGTGCCCAGGGTGATGCGGTTCTGAGGATCGGCAGACGTCTTGTCGCCGACCATCTCCCCGATGCCCCGCAGGGTGACCACGACCCAGGGGTCGGTGAGGTCCTTGAACTGGTCCAGCTCCTCGATGTTGGGGATCTTCTTGAACAGCTCCGCCTCAGAGTTCATGCCCAGCTCACCAACTCCCGAGGCCGTGACCTGGAGGTGGTAGTGGCCCTTGCTGCCGTCCTTGTGGCTGTGGATGCCCTTGACGAAGAGGGCGGAGACCTGCAGCTCCCGCAGCTTCTGGCGCTTGAGGGGGTCGGGCTCCTGGTCGGGGTCGAGCGCAGCGAAAGAGGACCGGGGCACCCGGAAGGTGAGGTTGGAGCGGAGGTGGGCCATGAAGTTCCGACCGATCAGCGGCTTCTCTGGCACGGTGTTCAGGGCCAGGCGCGTGCTCTCGATGGTGCCGAGGCCCATGAACACCCGGCCCCCGTGGGGCAGCTCGATCTCCCTCTCAGGGAGCGTCTGTCGGACCAGGCTTCCGTTCCGCGCCACGTACTCGACGGGCTGCACGACGACGTGGGTGATGCGGCTTCCCGAGCGCCGGAGGCGCGTGACGGAACAGTTGTTCACGAGCATGAGCCGCTTGAAGACGTTCGCTCGCTCGAGGTCACCCGGCGAGGCCGCCTCTGCCTCTCCCTGAGCCACCCGCAGGGCGCGGAGCAGCAGTTGCACGCTGCTGAACTTGTTGGAGGCGAAGAAGCCCGGCCGCTCCGAAGCGCCGGCGACGGCTAGCGGCGCCTCCAGATCCTCCCGGGCGTTCAGTTCGCCGCGGTTGCCGGTGAGGTCGTCATTGCCGGGCCCCCCGGGACGATTGGAGAGGGCCTTGAAGAGGTGGTCGGCGAGCGCCTCGTGGAGGGGGCCCGTCACAAAGTCGTTGGTCTTGTCCGTCCCGAGCACACGTGCCGCCTGGTCGAGGTAGGACTCGCTGGGGTTGGCTGCCGGCAGCACCGGCGTCATGAGGTCCGTCCTCACGGTGGCGGGCCAGGAGGGGTCGGCTACCTCGGAGTCGATGAAATACGGGGACCACCCGCCCCAGAACACCGAGCGACCCCCGACGCAGAACGCGAGACCGGGGAATCTCTGATTGAAGCCCATCGGGCTGTCGGACTCCCAGGGCTGACCCCAGACGGTGCCCGGGGTCCCCTTGCCCGACGGGCCAAAGCCGGGCGGCAGGTTCTGCACGTGCTCGGGCAACGCGAACGGCCCCGCTTCGAGGACGAGCACGCGGTGGCGGTGTGTGCGGTCGAGGTTGAAGAGCCGAGTTGCGAGAACCGCCCCGAAGCTCCCTCCGCCGAGGACGATGTAATCGAAGGGGCGGGCGTCGGGGTACTTCCGACCTGGCACGGCGCTGTCCAGCGCCTCGTCCAGAGTGTTGCACCCGTATCGGCCCAGGATGTCGAGGGTGAAGTGGGTGTCCTCGGGGATGCGAACAGCCGCCATCGTCGTCCTTCCCATTTGTTCTCGTTCAACTTCGGGGACTCAGCGCCACGGTCGGTTATCCCTCGGCGGCGCCGCGCACGGCGGCCGCAGTGGCCCGAGAGCGCCGACCGTCGCTCACGGCTTCAAGAGGCGCTCGACCGGCTGTGGAATACATCATTCGATCGCCGTCGCCGGCGCGAGGGGTGCTTCGGCCGATGTCCGGTCGTCTCCGATCGGCTCGCTCGAGGGCGGGAATCCAGTGCTGGGTCCGGTTCCCGACGTAGTTGGGCGGGAAGAACCGCAGCGGTCCGTCGACCAGGCCCTGGTCGGGCACAGCGCCTGCCGCCTCACCCGTCGATCCGGTCCGGCTCCCGGCACGACAAATTCGAGGACCGATGCCGGGTGCGAAGAACGTGATGCGATGAAGGAGCGGGTTGCCGCTCTCGCGTGAACGAACCGGGTGATCGCACCGGCTCCGCGCCGATCACTGGAGAGCCGGTTGATGGGGAGAAGCGGCAGGACCCCCTCTCGTCGTGAGGAACCGAGCGTTGGCACACTCGGGCTTCTCCAAGCAAGACCCTCACGACGAAAGAAGGTTCCTGTGTCCCGAGAATATGTCGGCATCGACCTGCACCGCCGCCGTTCGGTGATCGTGCGCAAGAACTCCGACGGCGAGGTGCTGTCCAAGGTCCACATCGACAACGACCCCGTCGCGCTGGCTGCGGCGGTGGCCGCCGCCGGCCCCAACCCCGAGGTCGTTCTGGAAGCAACCTTCGGGTGGTACTGGGCCGCCGATGTCCTCGCCGAGCTCGGCGCCAACGTGCATCTGGCCCATCCCCTCGGCAACAACTGGGGCAACCGGCGGGTGAAGAACGACGAGCGGGACGCCGCCGACCTCGTCGACCTGCTGCGCATGGGGCGCCTGGCCGAGGCGTGGATCGCCCCGCCGGAGATCCGTGAGCTGCGGGAGATGACCCGCTACCGCCACAAGCTGTCCCAGCTGCGCTCGGGGCTCAAGGCCCAGGTGCACGCGGTGATGGGCAAGAACGGCGTGCTGCCGGCCCGCACCGACATGTTCGGCCTCGGTGGGAGGGCCCAGCTCGACGCCCTCGAGCTGCCCATGGCCTACTCGCTGCGCCTCGAGTCGCTGCGGGATTTGATCGAGCTCTACCGCCGGGAGATCGAGATCCTCGACCGGCGGATCCAGATGTGCATCAAGGACGACCGCGGCTACCGCGCCATCCAGGCCATCCCCGGCGTGGGCCCGGTGCTGGCCGCGGTGTTCGTGGCCGAGATCGGTGACGTCAGCCGCTTCCCCTCTCCTGACCAGCTGTGCGCCTGGGCCGGTCTTACCCCTCGCCACCGCGAGTCCGACACCAAGGTTCGCCGGGGCTCGATAACGAAGCAAGGATCGCGCATCGTCCGCTGGGCCGCGGTGGAGGCCATCAGCCGCAACCACGGCGGGGACAAGATCAAAGCCGACTACCGCCGCAGCGCCGAGCGGCGGGGACGCAATATCGGCCGCGTCGCCGCGGCCCGCAAGGTGCTCCGCCTCGTCTACTACGGCCTGCGTGACGGAGAGATCCGTTGCCTCGCGCCGGTCGAGGGAGGCTGAGCCAGCTCGGACGCAGCCAGCAGACTGGCTCGGGTAACGGCATGACCTCCCGCGACGCGGGCGTGGTCGTCCTTCGTGATTGAGCAC
>DASZOE010000114.1:0-18107 GCA_035550945.1 Acidimicrobiales bacterium | reverse complement strand
CCCCCGGACCGGCCTGTCGGCGGAGGCTCGGGCGAGGGTGGCGGCCAGCACCGTCAAGGTGGAGGGCCACGCGTGCCGGTCGCGGCGGGACGGGAGCGGCTTCACGGTGGGCCCCGAGGTGGTGGCCACCAACGCCCACGTGGTCGCCGGTCAGCGCGAGCCCACCGTGGTGCGGCCCGCCGGCGCCCGGCTCCCGGCGGTCGTCACCGCCTACGCCCCCGGCCGTGACCTGGCCCTCCTGCGGGTCCCGGGCCTGGACCAGTCGCCGTTGCCGCTGGGCGAGCCCCAGGCCCGGACGACCACGGCCGTCTTCGGCCACCCCGACGGACAGGATCCTCTCCAGGTGTCGCCGGCCCTGATCCGCCGCCAGCTGACGGCGAAGGGGTACGACCTCTACGCCACGCGCCTCGTCCGCCGGGACGTGCTCGTCCTGGCCGCCGACCTCCGGCCCGGTGACTCAGGGTCGGCCGTCGTCGACCCGTCGGGCGCGGTGGTGGGAGTGGCCTTCGCCATCTCCCTCTCGACGGAGGACATGGCGTTCGCGATCACGAGCGACGAGCTGGAGGAGGTCCTGGCGACCAACCGGGGTACGCCGGTGGGAACGGGCCAGTGCCTGTTCTACTGAGTCCGGCAGCGAGCGAGCGCCAACCGGGCGAGGCGGACCGAGGGCGACTAAGCGACCTCGATGAAGATGCACTCGCCGGGGCACTCCTCGGCGGACTCGATGGTGGCGTCCTCCTGGCCGGCGGGAACCGGAGCCAAGCCCTCGACACCGCCCGGGTCGGAGAGCACCTTGCTGCCGTCCTTCACGTAGGCCAAGCCGTCGTCGAGCAAGGTGAAGACGTCGGGGGCGATCTCCTCGCACAGGCCGTCACCGGTGCACAGATCCTGGTCGATCCAGACCTTCATGGTCATGTCGTTCGCCTGCCTCTTCTCGTCGGCACTCGTGACACGGTCACCCGGGACCTGCCGGCCCTGAGCCGGGGGCTCCCGTTCTCTGTGGATCAATTTACCCGGAAATCGCCAGGAAAACCAGTTTCAGCCGGTACCCTTGGATTCCGCGAGGGAAGTGTATGTTGACCATGAGGCTGAGCAGCGGCTGAGGAGGTGGTTCCCGCGTCCAGCTCCGAGTACGAACGGCGACTGGCCGCCTACGAGCAGGAGGTGGGCGGTCTGCTCGAGCAGGTCAAGACGCTCGAGGAGGAGGTCGTGCTGCTCCGGCGCAAGCTCCAGGACGCCCCCAAGCGGGTGCGGACGCTCGAGGAGCGCCTGCTGGAGACCAAGGGGCAGCTGGCCCAGGCCGTCTCCCAGAACGAGAAGCTCTCCTACACCCTCAGGGAGGCGCGGGAGCACATCGCCGAGCTCCGCCAGGAGGTCGAGAAGCTCACCCAGCCGCCGTCCGCCTACGGCACCTACCTGGGCACCAACGACGACGGCACCGTCGACGTGTTCTCCGCGGGGCGCAAGATGCGGGTCGCCCTGCACCCCGCCCTCGATGCCGAGGGCCTGCGCCGCGGTCAGGAGGTCGTCCTCAACGAGTCGCTCAACGTCGTCCTCACCCGGGCCAGCGAGGTGGCCGGCGAGGTCGTCACCCTCAAGGAGATCCTCGCCGACGGCCGCCGGGCGATGATCGTCGGGCGGGCCGACGAGGAGCGGGTCGTCGAGATCGCCGACCAGCTCCTCGGCGAGAAGCTCCGGGCCGGCGACACGATCCTCATGGACCCCCGCGCCAGCATCCTGCTCGAGCGCCTGCCCCGGCCCGAGGTCGAGGAGCTCGTGCTCGAGGAGGTCCCCGACATCTCCTACGACGACGTCGGCGGCCTCGACGAGCAGATCGAGCAGATCACCGACGCCGTCGAGCTGCCGTTCGTCCACCGGGCCCTGTTCGAGCAGCACCGGCTGCCGGCACCGAAGGGCGTCCTCCTCTACGGCCCACCGGGGTGCGGCAAGACCCTGATCGCCAAGGCCGTCGCCAACTCCCTGGCCAAGAAGGTCAGCGAGGTCACCGGCGACCAGCACGCCCGCAGCTACTTCCTGAACATCAAGGGCCCCGAGCTGCTCAACAAGTACGTGGGGGAGACCGAGCGCCAGATCCGCCTCGTCTTCCAGCGGGCCCGGGAGAAGTCGGAGGAGGGCTGGCCGGTCATCGTCTTCTTCGACGAGATGGACTCGCTGTTCCGCACCCGGGGCACGGGCATCTCCTCGGACATGGAGGCGACGATCGTCCCCCAGCTCCTCGCCGAGATCGACGGCGTCGAGACCCTCAAGAACGTCATCGTCATCGGGGCCTCCAACCGCGAGGACCTCATCGACCCGGCCATCCTGCGCCCCGGCCGCCTCGACGTGAAGATCAAGATCGAGCGCCCCAACGAGGTCGCGGCGACCTCGATCTTCAGCCGCTACCTCACGCCCGACCTCCCGCTCGACGAGGACGAGGTGGCCCGCATCGGCAACGGCGACCGCCAGGCCACGGTGAAGGCGATGATCGACCGAACGGTCGAGGAGATGTACCGCTCCACCGACGACAACCGCTTCCTCGAGGTCACCTACCAGAACGGCGACAAGGAGGTCCTCTACTACAAGGACTTCGCGTCAGGGGCCATGATCGAGAACATCGTCCGCCGGGCCAAGAAGCTGGCCATCAAGCGGACCATCGCCGGCGAGGGCCGGGGCATCCGCACCGCCGACATGCTCGCCTCGATCAAGCAGGAGTACAAGGAGCACGAGGACCTGCCCAACACCACCAACCCCGACGACTGGGCGAAGATCTCGGGCAAGAAGGGCGAGCGCATCGTGTACGTCCGGACGCTGATGTCGGAGGGCAAGGAGGCCACCGGCGGCCGGGCCATCGAGCGGGTGGGGACGGGCCAGTACCTCTGACCTCTGCTCGCACCGACCACGGCGGCAGCGGGTAGCGTCCTGGCATGGCCATACCGAAGGTCTGCGGGATCGAGACCGAGTACGGGATCCTTCTCCGCGGCGCCGGTGAGCCCAACCCCATCACCGCCTCCTCGCTCCTGATCAACGCCTACGTCTCGCGCCTGCAGCGCAAGGTGGGCTGGGACTTCGAGGACGAGTCGCCGGGCAACGACGCCCGGGGCTTCGCCCGTGAGGGGGCGATGGCCCCCGAGATCGAGACCCACCTGGTCAACGCCGTGCTCACCAACGGGGCCCGGTACTACGTCGACCACGCCCATCCCGAGTACTCCACGCCCGAGTGCGCCGACGCCCTGGAGCTGGTCCGCTACGACAAGGCGGGGGAGCGCACCCTGGCCCGCTCGGTGGAGGCGGCCGCCGAGGTCCTGCCCGTCGGCCAGGACGTGGCCGTGTACAAGAACAACTCCGACGGCAAGGGCAACTCCTACGGGTGCCACGAGAACTACCTGGTCGACCGCGCCCTGCCGTTCTCCCGGCTGGCCCAGCGGGTGATGCCCCACTTCGTCAGCCGCCAGATCTACTGCGGGGCCGGGAAGGTGGGCGCCGAGGGGCCGGCCACCGCCGACGCCGACATCGCCTTCCAGCTCAGCCAGCGGGCCGACTTCTTCGAGGAGGAGATCGGGCTCGAGACCACCCTGAAGCGGCCCATCGTCAACACCCGCGACGAGCCCCATGCCGACGCCCAGAAGTACCGGCGCCTGCACGTCATCGTGGGCGACGCCAACCTGGCCGAGGTGTCCACCTTCCTCAAGGTGGGCACCACCGCCCTCGTCCTGGCCATGATCGAGGACGAGTGGGTGGGCGACCGCGACCTCACGCTGCGAGCCCCCGTCGCCGCTCTCCGTCGCGTCTCCCACGACCTGAGCCTGAGCACGCCGCTGGCCATGGCCGACGGATCCACGATGACCGCTGTCGACGTGCAGTGGGAGCTCCTCGACCTGGCCCGCAAGTACGCCAACGAGCGGGGCCTCGAGTGCGTCGGCGAGGAGGTCGGCGGCGAGGTCCTGCGGCGGTGGGAGGCGGTGCTCACCGCCCTGGAGGACGAACCCATGAGCCTGGCCCGCCAGCTCGACTGGGTGGCCAAGTACCAGATGGTCGACGCCTACCGGGAGCGCCACGGCCTGGGCTGGGAGGACTCCAAGCTCGCGGCCCTCGATCTCCAGTACCACGACGTCCGTCCCGGCCGCTCCCTCTTCGCCCGCATGCCGATGGAGCGGCTGGTGGACGAGGAGTCGGTGGTGGCGGCCATCACCTCGCCGCCCACGACGACGCGGGCCTATTTCCGGGGCCGCTGCCTGCAGCGGTGGGCCTCGGCCATCGCCGCCGCCAACTGGGACTCCCTGGTCTTCGACCTGGGGACGGACCCACTCCGCCGAGTCCCGATGATGGAACCGCTCAGAGGAACGGCGGCCCATGTCGATACGTTGTTCGAACAGTGTGCGACCCCGAGCGAGCTGCTCGAGGCGCTGGGGTCATCGTAGGAGGCCGGACCATGGCAGAACGGGAGCAGAAGCGGCGCTCGGCGCCCACCCCCTCCGAGGACGCCGTCGAGGAGCTGCCGGCGCCGACCAAGCAGGGCGAGAAGCTGAAGGCCGAGCTCGACGAGCTGCTCGACGAGATCGACGAGGTCCTGGAGGACAACGCCGAGGAGTTCGTGCGCTCGTACATCCAGAAGGGCGGCCAGTAGCGGCCCCGACTTTTCCGGGCCCGGAACCACCTTCGGGCCCGAAACCACCCGTGCGGTGGTCTCAGGCCCGAAGAGTTCTCAGTGGCGTGACGGCCTGGGTCAGCCCTGGCCGGCGCAGGTGCAGTTCTCGGTGGCCATGTTGCACCCGTTGCAGGTGACCCGGCCTTCCTCGTTCCTGCCCACGCCCGCTCCACACTTGGAGCAGACTGCATCGCTCGGAACGTTCGGTGCGCTCATGTACCCGCCTCCTCGGTACTGGTCCTCACTCCATCATTACCCGTAAGCCACGGCCGCTAGCCTCCGGGCGATGAACATCCCTCTCTTCCGGGCCGGTGACGACCCCGGGTCCAGCTTCTCCGAACTGCTCCGCCGCACCGCGGGGCCGCTGCCCGCGCCCGGGCCGGTGACCACGGCGCACGGCACCACCATCGTCGCCGTCCGCTACGGCGACGGCGTGGTCATGGCCGGCGACCGCCGGGCCACCGAGGGCTACAGCATCGCCCACCGGGCCATCGAGAAGGTCTTCCCCGCCGATCGCCACTCGGGCGTCTCGATCGCCGGCGCGGCCGGCCCGGCGGTGGAGATGGTGCGCCTGTTCCAGACCGAGCTCGAGCACTACGAGAAGGTGGAGGGCGTCGCCCTCAGCCTGGAGGGCAAGGCCAACAAGCTGAGCCAGATGATCCGCGGGAACCTGCCCATGGCCATGGAGGGCCTGGCCGTCCTGCCCATCTACGCGGGCTACGACCTGCGCCGCCAGCAGGGTCGCATCTTCAAGTACGACCTCACCGGCGGCCGCTACGAGGAGGACGACTTCCACGCCACCGGCTCCGGGGGGCGGGACGCCCGCACCACCATCAAGCTCGGCTACCGCGACGACCTCGACCGGGCCGCGGCCATCGAGCTCTGCATCGAGAGCCTCTACGAGGCGGCCGACGAGGACTCGGCCACGGGCGGGCCCGACGTGGTGCGGGGCATCTACCCGACGGTGGCCACCATCACCAGGGCGGGCTTCGAGCGGGTGCCGGAGCCCGAGGTCGCCGAGCGCTTCGGCACCCTGATCCAGCGCAAGACCGAGGGAGGCCAGCGGCCATGACGATGCCCTACTACGTCGCCCCCGAGCAGATGATGAAGGACCGGGCCGACTACGCCCGCAAGGGCATCGCCCAGGGCCGCAGCCTGGTCGCCCTCACCTACGACGACGGCATCCTCATCTGCGCCGAGAACCACTCCCGCACGCTGCACAAGATCAGCGAGATCTACGACCGCATCGCCTTCGCCGGCGTGGGCCGCTACAGCGAGTTCGACTCCCTGCGGGTCCTGGGTGTCCGCCACGCCGACGTGAAGGGCTTCACCTACTCCCGCGAGGACGTCGACGCCCGCTCCCTGGCCAACGCCTACGCCCAGACCCTCCACCAGGTCTTCACCCACGAGCTGAAGCCCATGGAGGTGGAGATCCTCGTGGCCGAGGTCGGCGCCGACCCGGCGGGCGACCAGCTCTTCCGCATCCGCTACGACGGCTTCGTCACCGACGAGCAGGGGTCCACCGTCCTCGGTGGCGAGGCCGAAACCCTCGCCGAGCGGCTGCGCCCCAATCTGAGCGAGGGGATGGACCTGCGCTCGGCGGCGCGGGTCGCGGTCACCGCCCTGGCCGGTCCCGACCGTACGCTGGGGACGCCCGAGCTCGAGGCCGCGGTTCTCTCCCGTACCGACGAGCGGCGGGCCTTCCGCCGCATCGAGGAACCCGAGCTCGCCGAGCTCCTCGCCTGACCCTCACCCTGGCGGGCTAGAAGGTCCGGCCGAACAGGATGGCGGCGAGGGCGACCATGCTGCCCAGGACCAGCCAGAGCTCGACCGGTGGGCCGCTCTCGACGAGCTCGTCGTCGTCCTCGAACGCCGACTCCACCTCGTCGGCCATCAGGAGCTCGGTGGCGGTGGACAGGTCGTCTTCGGAGACGTAGACGTGGACGTCGCCCATCGGGTACGGCCCGTCCAGGTTGCCTCGGAGCTGGGTGACGATGCCCTCGGCGCCGATCCGGGCGGCGATGACCCGCGCGTGAAACGTGCTGTTCACGGTGACCAGCCGCACCATGCGGGTCCGTTGCATCCCGTGAACGGTAGCTTGGCGGTAGCGGGTACGTGCGCCCGAGCGAGGACGGCAATCTTCTTGGACAGACGGATCTTCGGGCTGGAGAACGAGTACGGCGTCACCTGCACCCTGCGCGGCCAGCGCCGCCTCAGCCCCGACGAGGTGGCGCGCTACCTCTTCCGCCGCGTGGTCTCGTGGGGCCGCAGCAGCAACGTCTTCCTGGAGAACGGCGCCCGCCTCTACCTCGACGTGGGCAGCCACCCCGAGTACGCCACGCCCGAGTGCGACTCGATCGAGGACCTGGTCGCTCACGACAAGGCCGGCGAGCGGATCCTCGAGAGCCTCCTGTCGAGCGCCGAGCAGCGCCTGCGGGAGGAGGGCATCCGTGGGGTCGTCTACCTCTTCAAGAACAACACCGACTCGGCCGGGAACTCGTACGGCTGTCACGAGAACTACCTCACCAGCCGCCGCGACGACTTCGGGCACTACGCCGAGACCCTGATCCCCTTCTTCGTCACCCGGCAGGTCTACGCCGGCGCCGGCAAGGTGCTGAACACGGCGAGGGGCGCCACCTACTGCATCAGCCAGCGGGCCGAGCACATATGGGAGGGGGTCTCCTCGGCGACCACCCGCAGCCGGCCCATCATCAACACCCGCGACGAGCCCCACGCCGACGCCGAGCGCTTCCGCCGGCTGCACGTCATCGTGGGCGACTCCAACATGAGCGAGTACGCCACCTTCCTGAAGGTGGGCGCCACCAGCATCCTCCTGCGCATGCTCGAGGACCCGGCCGTGGTCCTGCGCAACATGACGCTCGACAACCCCATCCGGGCGATCCGCGAGATCAGCCACGACATCACCTGTACGCGCAAGGTGCGCCTCGAGAACGGGCGGGAGCTGTCGGCGGTCGAAATCCAGAGCGAGTACCTCAACCGGGCGCTGCGCTACTCCGAGACCCGGGGTCTCAGCCCACTCGAGGAGCAGGCCCTCAAGATGTGGGAGCACTGCCTCACCAAGCTCGAGCACGACCCCCTGAGCCTCGACCGGGAGTGCGACTGGGTCATCAAGCACCGGCTGGTCGAGGCCTTCCGCGAGCGCCACGGGCTCTCGCTGACCAACCCCCGTGTCGCCCTCCTCGACCTCCAGTACCACGACGTCAACCGGTCCCGGGGCCTCTACTACCTGACCCAGGACCGGGGCCTGCTGGAGCGGGTCGTCGACGACGACGCCATCGACGAGGCCGTGCTCAACCCGCCACAGACCACCAGGGCCCGGCTGCGGGGCGAGTTCATCCGCCGGGCCAAGGAGCGCAAGCGCGACTACACCGTCGACTGGGTGCACCTGAAGCTCAACGACCAGGCCCAGCGCACGGTGCTCTGCAAGGACCCGTTCAAGGCGCGCGACGACCGGGTCGAGAAGCTCATCGCCTCGCTGTAGCCGGCGGTCGGCCGTCCACCACGCCGGCCCGAGGGCTCCCGTCGAGATCGTCCAGCCGCTCGCCCACATCGGGATCACAGCTGGGCGCCGCCGTACCCTGAACCCATGCCGAGCTTCTCGACGGGCGTCGTCACCGCCGTCCGCTCCGAGCGGGAGGGTCTCCAGCGGGTGGAGGTGGACGGTGCGCCGGCATACGTGCTCACCGCGCTCATCGGGCCCGTCGCCGTCGGCGACCGGGTCGTCGTCAACACGACCGCCGTGGAGCTCGGACTGGGAACGGGCGGATGGCACGTGGTGCACTGGAACCTGGCCCGCGAGTCGTGGTCCCGACCGGGGCCGGGGACGGTCATGAAGCTGCGCTACACGAGCCTCCAGGCCGACGTCGGTGCGGCCGAGGAGGCGCCCGGCTATCGGCCTCCGGGTGCGCTGGACGGGATGCCCGTGGTGGCCTGCGCCCTCCACAGTCAGGTCGCGTGCGTGGTCGTCGCGCTGACCGAAGCCGCCCCCGGGGGACGGGTGGCCTACGTCATGACCGACAGCGCGGCACTGCCGCTCGCCCTGTCCGACCTCGTCGCCGACCTCCGCGCCGCTGACCTGCTCGCCACCACCGTCACCTGCGGGCAGGCCTTCGGCGGTGAGCACGAGGCCGTGAACCTCGCCTCGGCGGTGGAGGTGGCTCGTGCCGCCGGCGGCGCCGACGCAGTGGTCGTCGGGCCCGGGCCGGGGGTGGTCGGCACCCGCACCCGGCTCGGCTTCGGCGGCCTCGAGGTGGCGGCCGTCATCGACACCGCGAGCCTGCTCGGGGGCCGGCCCGTGGTCGCGGTGCGCTACTCGGAGGGCGACGCCCGGGAACGGCACCGGGGGGCTAGCCAGCACACGGTGGTCGCCCTCGAGCTGGCCATGAACCCCGCTCTGGTGGCCGTTCCCCGGGGGAAGCGGCAGGCGGTCGCCGCCCTCGAGCCGCCCCACCACCTGGCCGAGGTCGACGTCCCCGACGTCCCCGGTCTGTTGGCGCGCCACGGGCTGGACGTGACGACCATGGGCCGCCGCCCGGCCGACGACCCCGCCTTCTTCCTCTGGGCGGGCGCCGCGGGGGTGGCCGCCGCTCAGCTGCTGGGGCCCTGAGCCCGCGTCAGCCGGTCGAGGGTCGCCTGCCGCAGCTCCCGGGTCTGGGCCTGTATGGAGTAGAACGCGGCCTCGCGCAGCAGGCGTTGCCCGGGGTGGGTGAGGCTCATGGCCGCCCCGCCGGTAGCCGCCACCAAGGCCGACGCGGCGCGGAGCGCGAGGTCGAGGCCCCATGCCCGAGCGGCCACCAGGCGGGCGATCCCGGCGTCGTCGCCGGCGCCGGGGTCGAGCCCGTAGGCGTGCTCCCGGCAGGCGTCGAGCTCGGTGCCGAGGGCGACGGCGGCCGAACCGGCGGCGGCCTGGTCGGAGGACTCGGACCGCTCGGCCAGGAGGCGGACCGCCCGGGCCGCCACCCCCAGCGGCGCAGGATGGGGCTGGGCGGTGGCCAGGCGGTCGCGGGCTCGCCACTCGGCGAGAGGAACGGTGGCGATCAGGTCCTCGGAAGGGACGAACAGGCCGTCGAAGGCAAGGCGCACGGTGGCCGACGCACCCATGGCGGCCAGGGCCAGCGGCGGAGAGGCCCGCACGCCCGCGGGCGGAGGGTCGGCGGAGAGGGCGAAGAAGACGACCTCGTCACCCGCCGCCGCCGCCACCGCGTAGACGCCGGCCACGCCCCACGAGGTCACCCACGGGGCCTCACCGTCCACCACCCAGCCGCCGGGGACGGGACGGGCGGCCACCGCCGGAGGCCCGGGCCGGCGCAGGTAGGCGAACGCCACACCGCCGAGGACCCGGCCCCGGCAGAGGGCCGGGAGCCAGCGCCCACGGAGGGCGGCGTTGGACGAGGCGGCCAGCATCCGCACCGGCGCGTGGTGCTGCACCCACACGAAGAAGGTGACGCCGCAGGCGCCGGCGAGCGTCTCGTAGACCAGGCGGCTGACCGCAGGGGGGGCGGCGGCCCCGCCCGCGTCGGCAGGACCGCTGAGCCCGTACAGGCCGGCGCCGGCCAGGGCCCGGAGGTGGCCGGAGGGGACGACCGGGGCCTGGTCGGTGGTCTCGGCCGCCGGCGCGAGCAGGTCTTCGGCCAGGCGCCGGGCGCCGGTGAGGAGCCGGCCACTGCGTTCCGGCCACGCAGGCCCGCCACCGCGTTCCGGCCACGCAGGCCCGGCCGCGGCGGGGGAGGGCGAGCCGCCTCCGGCGGGGGCGAGGACGTCGTGGACGCTCGCGTCGAGCGGTGCGTCAGCCGTCGTCGGGGCGCGGGCGGATGCGGTAGCGGCACACCGCGTCGCCCGCCATGGTGTGGGCCTCGCGGGTGACCTCCACGTCGGGCCCCAGCACGCGCCGTAGAAGGGCGAGCTCCTGGGCGCACACCACGGGGTACCGCTCGGCGACCTTGTGCACGGCGCAGTTGTTCTCGGTGAGCAGGAGATCGCCGTCGCCGTCGGCCGACCACTCGGCCAGGTAGCCGGCGTCGTCCCGGATGCGGGTCACGCCCGCCACCCGGCCCTCCAGCCCGTCGGCGTCGCCCAGCTCGGCCTGGTACTCGGCCACCAGCTTGTCGGTGCGGCGGGAGAACACCGCGTCCACGGCGTCGTCGCCGGCGTGCTCGGCGACGTCCTCGAGGACCTCCAGGGCCACCCGGTCGTAGCGCCGAGGGAAGAGCTCGAGACCCGAGGCCGACAGGCGCCACGCAGCTGCGGGCCGGCCCAGGCCCTTGCGGTCACACGTCGTGGTCTCGACCAGGCCCTCCGACTGCAGGGCGTCGAGGTGGCGACGCACGCCCATCCCCGTCATGTCGAGCTCGGCCGCCAGCTCTGTCACGGTGACGCCGGGACGCTTGCGCAACAGCAGCAGGAGCCTACGCCGGGTTGTCACCACCTCGAGGTTACCGGACGGTCACGGGGGCTACGTTTGGCGGGCATGCACCGTCTCGAGCGGCTCATCAACCTGGTGGCCGCCCTCCTCGAGGCGTCGGTCCCCCTCACGGCCGACGAGCTGCGCCAGCGGGTGCCGGGTTACGCCGAGGAGAAGAGCGCCTTCCGACGGGCCTTCGAGCGGGACAAGGAGACGCTGCGGGAGATGGGTGTTCCCGTCGTCGTGGAGCCGGTCGACGCCGCCGAGCCCGGCGTGCTCGGCTACCGGATCCCCAAGGAGGACTACTACCTCGCCGACCCCGGCCTCGACCCCGACGAGCTCGCCGCCCTGCACCTCGCCGCCTCTGCCGTGCGCCTGGAGGGCAGCGACGGCGTGGGCGCCCTGTGGAAGCTGGGCGGGGAGGTGGCCGAGGGCGGGCCCGCTCCTGCGATCGCCGCCCTTCCCGGCGGGGCCCAGCTGGCCCCACTGTTCGCGGCCATCTCCGAGCGTCGCCGGGCGTCGTTCACGTACCGGGGGCGGGAGCGCGAGGTCGACCCCCACCGGCTTTCGTTCCGGAACGGCCACTGGTACCTCTACGGCTTCGACCACGCCGCGGCCGGCGAGCGCGCCTTCCGCCTCGACCGCATGGAGTCGGCGGTGAAGACCGGGGCCGAGGCCGACGCCTTCGAGCGGCGAACGGGCGCCGCCGCGCCGCCGCCTCCGTGGGAGATGGGGCCCGGGGAGCCCGTCAGCGCCCGGCTGCTGGTCGACGCCGACCAGGCGGGCTGGGCCACCGGGCACCTGGGCGCGGGCGCGGTCGAGGAGCGGCGGACCGACGGGGCGGTGGTGCTCGCCGTCCGGGTCACCAACCGGGACGCCTTCCGGTCGTTCGTCCTCGGCTTCCTCGACCACGCCGAGGTGCTCGGTCCCCCGGAGCTGCGCGCCGAGCTGGTGGACTGGCTGGAGGCCCTCTGCCCCGCCTGAGCGCCGACGAGCGTCTGCAGCGGCTCCTGGCCCTGGTGCCGTGGGTGGCGGCGCGGGACGGCCCCGAGCTCGAGGAGGTGTGCAGCCGGTTCGGGTGCACCGAGGCCGAGCTGGTCGACGACCTGGAGCTGCTGTTCCTCTGCGGTCTCCACCCCTACACACCCGACGTGCTCATCGACGTGGACATCCACGACGGGCGGGTGTGGATCCGCTACGCCGACTATTTCTCCCGGCCGCTACGCCTGACCCCGGCCGAGGGCCTTGCCCTGTTGGCCGCGGGGACGACGCTGCGGGCCGCTCCCGGCGCCGACCCGGAAGGGCCTCTGGCCCGGGGCCTGGCCAAGCTGGCGGCGGTGCTGGGCGTCGACCCCGGGGAGTCGGTCGAGGTTGCCCTCGGGCCCGCGCCGGCGGAGACTCTCCGGGTCCTCTCCGAGGCCGCGGCGCGCCACCGCCAGGTGGAGATCGAGTACTACGCCTTCGGACGGGACGAGTGGACCCGGAGGGTGGTCGACCCGTACGCGGTCTTCTCGGCCGGTGGCCAGTGGTACCTGTCGGCCTACTGCCACGCCGTCGACGACGAGCGCCTGTTCCGCGTCGACCGGGTCCGCGAGGCGGTCACCCTCGATTCGGAGTTCACCCCTCCCGGCCGCCGGCCCGACCTCAGCACCTACTCGCCCCGCCCCGACGATCCCCGGGTCACCCTCGACCTCGACCCCGCGGCCCGCTGGGTCGTCGAGCAGTACCCCGTCGAGGCGGTCGAGGAGCGTCCCGACAGGCGGTTGCGCGTGACGCTGGCGGTGAGCGAGCGGGCGTGGCTCGAGCGCCTCCTGCTGCGCCTGGGCCCGTCGGCCCAGGTCGTGGAGGGCGAGCGGGAGCTGGCGGGAGAGGCGGCCTGCCGCCTCCTGGCCCGCTACCGGACGGGGTGACCCGGGCCGGGAAGCGCCAGGGGCTCGGCTAGCCTCCCGCCATGGTCGACGAACGGGTCACCGTCGCCGGTGCCCCGCCGGCCCGGAAGCCGTGGAACGCGCGCCGGCCCCCGTCTCCCCTGCGAGGCGTGCTCGAGTGGGTGCTGATCCTCGTCGGCGCCGTGGTCGTCGCCTTCGTCATCAAGACGTTCCTCTTCCAGGCCTTCTACATCCCCTCGGTGTCCATGGAGCCGACCCTCAAGGTGAGGGACCGGGTCATCGTCAACAAGCTGAGCTACGACTTCCACGACGTCCACCGCGGCGACATCGTCGTCTTCAAGAGCCCGCCCGGCGAGGACAGCACCGCCGTCAAGGACCTCATCAAGCGGGTGATCGCCCTGCCCGGGGAGACCGTCGAGGCCCGCGACGGGCAGATCCTCATCAACGGCCAACCCCTGAAGGAGCCCTACCTCGAGAACGGGGTCACCACCAACCAGTTGGAGCCGCAGAGGGTGCCGACCGGGCACGTGTGGGTGATGGGCGACAACCGCCCCAACTCCAAGGACAGCCGCTTCTTCGGGGCCATCTCCGAGGACCTCATCGTGGGCCGGGCCTTCGTCCGCGTCTGGCCCATCCCCAAGCTGAGCCTGCTCTAGAGCCGGTCAGAGCTCCGGAGCCGTCAGGCTCCGAGGCGATCAGCCCGGCCCGCTCACGCCCACCGCGTCCACCATGCGGTCGACGTGGTCCGAGTACACGCCGTCGATGCCCATGGCCACGAGGCCCTGCAGCACCCGCTCGTGCTGGGCGTCCCACCCGAAGGCAAGGCGGCCGAAGCGGTGGAAGAGCGTCGTGAGACCGCCCGTCCAGTCGGTGTGGTGCAGGTTGACGGCGTCGATGCCGGCGGCCGCCAGCTGGGCGGCCCGGCGCTCGGGGCCCTGGCGCATGAGCCGCAGCCGGGTGCTGTCAACCAGGCGCACGTCGGGCCACCGCTCCCGCCAGCGGACCAGGAGCTCCCACTCGGGGTGGCACAGCCAGAGGCGCTCGACGGCCGCCGACCCCGCGGCCCGGGCCACGGCGACGACGGCGTCGGCGGCCTCCGGATCGCGCACGTCGAGGGAGAGCTCGAAGGCCGTGCCGCACTCGGCGTAGAGCTCCTCGACGCTGGGCACCGAGGCGGGCAAGGCCGACCGGGCCACGCCCGTCATCGGGCGCCGCCGCCACCTGGGCCCCACCCGGCCGTCGTGGTCGAGCACGGCCACCCCGTCGGCGGTCAGCCAGACGTCGCTCTCCAGGCCGGTGGCGCCGAGGCGGAGGGCGAGGCGGAAGGCCTCGAGGGTGTTCTCCTCGGCGTCGGCCCGGGCGCCGCGGTGGGCGAAGGCGATCGGCGGCCGGCGCAGCGGCTCCACCGCCCGACTGTACGGCGGACACGAGGGAACCGCCCGCGGCGGGCAGCGGGCACGCCGGTAGCATGGCGCCATGACCGTCGTCTGGATCGTCCTCGCGGTGGCGGCGCTCGCGGGTGCAATCGTCGTGCTCCGCTTCCTGATCAAGGTGCTCGCCGCGGCCCGCCAGCTCCAGACCAACGTCCACGTCCTGGGGGACGCGGTGACCGCCGAGCTCAGGCGCCTCGGGGGCGACATGGCGGACCTCGGGGAGTCCATCGACAAGCAGCGCCGCCGGTAGGATCGCACCGTGCCCTCCTCGTTGGGCCCGATGGAGATCCTGGCCATCCTCGTCGTGGCCCTCATCGTCCTCGGTCCCAAGCGCCTGCCCGAGGCCGGCCGCCAGATCGGGAGGTTCCTGGCCGAGGCGAAGCGCTGGTCGCACGACATGCAGACCGAGATCCGCGACGTCATCGAGTCCGAGCCGACCCCCAGGGCGGCGACGACGACCTCGTCGACGACCGACTGGGTCTCGACCGAGGGCTCGCCGGAGCACTCGCCGGGACCCGGCGCATCCGAGCCCGCCGCGGGCCGGGCCCTCACCGACTAGGTCGTTCCCATCGCCGTCACGCCGAAGGACGCGGAGGTCGACGACCTCGAGGGCGGGCGCATGTCGCTCGTCGAGCACCTCACGGAGCTGCGCCGGCGGCTGATCATCTCGGCCGTCGCCCTGGTCGCCGGCGGCGTCGTCGCCTTCCTGCTCTACAACGTCATCCTCGACTTCCTGCTCGGGCCCTACGAGTCGGTGACGGGCAAGGACACGCTCGTCATCACCGACCCCCTGGAGGGCTTCGCCACCCGCCTCAAGATCTCGGCGTGGGGTGGGTTCTTCCTCGCCTCCCCGGTGGTGCTGTGGCAGCTCTGGCGGTTCATCACCCCCGGCCTCCACAAGCGGGAGAAGCGCTATGCCGTCCCGTTCATCGTCGCCTCGATCCTGCTGTTCGTCTGCGGCGCGGCCGTCGCCCTCCTGACCTTCGAGCCCGCCCTGCGCTTCCTCGTGGGGGTGGGCGGCGAGAACCTGGAGACCTTCTTCACGCCCACCAAGTACCTGGGCCTGATCACGATGATGATCCTCGCCTTCGGGGTGGCGTTCGAGTTCCCTATCGTGCTCGTGTTCCTCCAGCTGGCGGGCGTCGTCTCGAGCGCCCGCCTGCGCAAGTGGCGGCGCCCGACCGCGGTCGTCGTCGTCACCGTCGCCGCCGTCATCACGCCGAGCCAGGACCCCTACTCGCTGTTCGCCATGGCCGCGCCGATGTACCTGTTCTACGAGGGGGCCATGCTGGTCGGCCGCCTCCTCAAGAAGTAGCGGACCGTGCGGCGCGACGAGTTCGCCGGCATCTACGGCTTCCCCCTCGACGCCTTCCAGCTGCGGGCCCTGGACGCCATCGATGCGAGGGAGTCGGTGCTGGTGGCCGCCCCGACCGGCTCGGGCAAGACGGTGGTGGCGGAGTACGCGGTGGCCAAGGCTCTGGCCGAAGGGGGCAAGGCCTTCTACACCACGCCCCTGAAGGCCCTGTCCAACCAGAAGTACGGCGACCTGGCCCGTCGTCACGGACCCGAGCAGGTCGGCCTGCTCACGGGCGACAACGCCATCGCCGGCGACGCCCCCGTCGTGGTCATGACCACCGAGGTGCTGCGCAACATGATCTACGCGGGCTCGCCCGCCCTCTCGGGTCTGCGCTACGTGGTGCTCGACGAGGTCCACTACCTCCAGGACGCCTACCGGGGGCCGGTGTGGGAGGAGGTCATCATCCACACGCCGCCGGAGGTGGTCCTCGTCTGCCTCTCGGCGACCGTGTCCAACGCCGAGGAGTTCGCCGACTGGGTCCGCACCGTCCGGGGGGCGACGACGGCGGTGATCGAGGAGCGCCGGCCCGTCCAGCTCCATCACCTCTACATGGTCGGGGACCGCGAGTCCGAGCGCCTCCACCTGCTGCCGACGTTCGTCGACGGGCGCCCCAACCCGGAGGCGCTGCGGCTCGACTCCCGCTCCCGGCCCGAGCGGTCACCGCGCGACCGGGGGCGGTCTGCGTGGCCCGAACGCAACGGACGGCCCCGCGGCCGCCTGCACACCCCTCGGCGGTCGGAGGTCGTCGAACGCCTGGGCGAGGAGCGCATGCTCCCCGCCATCTACTTCATCTTCAGCCGGGCGGCCTGTGACGACGCCGTCCGGCAGTGCCTCGACGCCGGGCTGCGGCTCACCACGCCCGACGAGCGGGAGGCCATCCGGGCCATCGCCGAGGCCAAGGTCGAGTCCCTCACCGACGCCGACCTCGCCGCCCTGGGCTACGGCACCTGGCTCACCTGCCTGGAGGCGGGCCTGGCGTCCCACCACGCGGGTCTCGTGCCCCCGTTCAAGGAAGCGGTCGAGGCCTGCTTCGCGGCTGGCCTGGCCAAGGTCGTGTTCGCCACCGAGACCCTCGCCCTGGGCATCAACATGCCCGCCCGCTCGGTCGTCATCGAGAAGCTCTCCAAGTTCACCGGCGAGCGCCACGAGTTCCTGACCCCGGGCGAGTACACCCAGCTCACCGGGCGCGCGGGCCGGCGGGGCATCGACGAGGTCGGGTACGCGGTTGTGCTGTGGTCGCCCTTCGTCCCCTTCGACCAGGTCGCCGGCCTGGCGTCGACGCGGACGTACGCCCTGTCCTCGTCCTTCCGGCCCACCTACAACATGGCCGCCAACCTCGTCCGCCGCTATCCGGCCGACACCGCCCACCACCTCCTCAACCTCTCCTTCGCCCAGTACCGCACCGACCGGGACGTCGTCCGCCTGGAGGCGCAGCTGGAGAAGACGGACACGTTCCTCCAGGCCGCCCGGGCCGAGGCCACCTGCGAGCGGGGCGACGTGGCCGAGTACCGGGCCCTGGTGCGCCGCGTCGACGACCTGGGACCGGCGCCGGCCGCGGCCCGGGCCGAGGTGGCCGAGGCGCTGGCGCACCTCCGCCCCGGTGACGTGCTCGTGGTCGCGGGCGGGAAGTCGGCGGGCCCGGTGGTGCTCCTCTCCACCGGCAGCCGGCGGGGCGGCGAGGTGCGCCTGTCTGCGCTCACGCCCGACCGGCGCCACCTCAGCCTGACGGCGCGCGACTTCCCGGCCCCGCCCCGGGTGGCGGCGCGCGTCGAGCTACCCACGCCGTACGCCCCGCGCAACCCCGCGTTCCAGCGGACGGTGGCCCAGGCCCTGGGCCGTCTCCGCCTGGCGC
This sequence comes from Acidimicrobiales bacterium, assembly GCA_035550945.1. GTDB lineage: Bacteria > Actinomycetota > Acidimicrobiia > Acidimicrobiales > AC-14 > DASZOE01. Next base: position 510 of record DASZOE010000114.1, on the reverse strand, counting down.
CCGGCGAAGAAGGGGCCCGGCGGGCGCCGCGGGGAGGCCGGGCCGCGGCCCTCGCCGACGCCGGCTCCGCCGCCGCGTCCCATCCGGTGGCCGCCTGCCCCGACGCCCGCGCCCACCTGCGGGCGGGCGAACGGGTAGAGCGCCTGGAGAAGGACCGCCGGCGCCTGGAGCGGCGCATCCAGGCCCGCACCGAGTCCCTGGCCCGGCAGTTCGACCGGGTCCTGCGGGTCCTCGGGGCCTGGGGATACGTGGACGGGTGGTCGCTGACCGAGGCCGGTCAGCAACTCGCCCGGATCTACCACGAGTGCGACCTCCTGGTGGCGGAGGCGCTGCGCGCGGGCGTCCTGGACAACCTCGATCCCACCTCGGTCGCGGCCCTTGTCTCCGCCTTCACCTACGAGACCCGCTCCCCGGGCCCCCGGCCCGAGCCGTGGTTCCCGTCCGCCCGCGTGCACCGGCGCTGGGCCGACCTCAGCCGGCTGGCGGCCGACCTCAACTCGGCCGAGGAGG
>DASZOE010000113.1:0-3602 GCA_035550945.1 Acidimicrobiales bacterium | reverse complement strand
CCGGCCCGTGGTGCTCGTGGGGCCCAGCTCGGGCGCCTCCGCGGCCGAGGCCGGGCCCGAGCCGCCCCCCCAGCCCGAACCGGCGCCACCCCGGCGGGTCGCGATCGGCAGCGACCACGCCGGCGTCGAGCTCAAGGCCCACCTGGTCGAGCACCTGCGGGAGGCCGGCCACACCGTGGACGACGTGGGCACCTCGGGAACCGAGTCGGTGGACTACCCCGACTACGGCGCCCTCGTGGCCCGGGCGGTGGCCGCGGGCGACGCCGACCTGGGGGTCTGCGTCTGCGGCACGGGCATCGGCATAGGGATCGCCGCCAACAAGGTGCCCGGGGTGCGGGCCGCCATCGTCCACGACGTCACCTCGGCCACCATGGCCCGCCGCCACAACGACGCCAACGTCGTCTGCCTCGGCGCCCGGCTGCTCGGCCCCCAGGTGGCAGCGGACGCCCTCGACGCCTTCCTGGCCACGGCTTTCGAGGGGGGCCGGCACCAGCGTCGCATCGACCGTCTCGCCGGACTGGAGCGGGAGGCGTCCCGCTCCGTCCCGACGGACACTGACCCGGAGCTGTTCGACATCATCGGTCGGGAGGTGGAGCGCCAGAACACCACGCTGCAGCTGATCGCCTCCGAGAACTTCACCTCGCCCGCGGTCATGGCCGCCCAGGGGTCGGTGCTCACCAACAAGTACTCGGAGGGCTACCCGAGGAAGCGCTACTACGGCGGCAACTACGTGGTGGACGAGGCCGAGGAGCTGGCCCGGGAGCGAGCCAAGGAGCTCTTCGGGGCCGAGCACGCCAACGTCCAGCCCCACTCGGGGGCCAACGCCAACATGGCCGTCTACCTGGGCCTGCTGGAGCCGGGGGACACCGTGCTCGGGATGCGCCTCGACCAGGGCGGGCACCTCACCCACGGCTCACCGGTGAACTTCAGCGGCCGCCTCTACCGCTTCGTCTCCTACGGGGTCACCGAGAGCGACGAGCGCCTCGACTACGACCAGATCCGCGACCTGGCCCGGACGGAGCGGCCCAAGGCGATCATCGCCGGGGCCACGGCCTATTCCCGCATCATCGACCCCGAGCCCCTGCGGGCCATCTGCGACGAGGTCGGTGCCCTTTTCATCTTCGACGCCGCCCACGTGGCCGGCCTGATCGCCGGCGGCGTGCACCCCAACCCCGTCCCGTACGCCGACGTGGTCACGTTGACGACCCACAAGACGCTCCGGGGACCTCGGGCGGGCTGCATCCTCTCCAAGGAGGCGCACGCCAAGGCCATCGACAAGGCCGTCTTCCCGGGACTGCAGGGCGGACCGCTGATGCACGTCATCGCGGCCAAGGCGGTGGCCTTCCGGGAGGCCGCCTCGCCGTCCTTCCGGGACTACGCGGCGGCGATCGTCCGCAACGCCCAGGCTCTGGCCCGGGCCCTGGCCGGCGAGGGGTTCCGCCTCGTCTCGGGCGGCACCGACAACCACCTCATGCTCGTCGACCTCCGGCCCTTCGACGCCGAGCTCACCGGGAAGGTCGCCCAGGAGGTCCTCGACCAGGCCGGCATCACCCTCAACAAGAACCAGATCCCGGGCGACCCCCGGTCGCCCTTCGTCACCAGCGGGCTCCGCATCGGGACGCCGGCGGTGACCACCGCGGGGATGGGCGGGGAGCAGATGGTCGACATCGCTGCCCTGATCGGGAGGGCGCTGCGGGAGCGGGACGAGACCGACCCCGGCCGTGGCGGCGCGGCGGCCGAGGTTCGCGAAGCGGTGGCCACGCTCTGCTCGAAGTTCACCCCCTACCCCGGTCTCGCCGGGAGGAGCTGAGCGTGGGGCCGCCGGCCTGCGTGGCCCGAACGCAGCGGCCGGCCTGCGTGGCCCGAACGCAGCGGCGGGCGCGGGTTCGGCCATGCTGAGCTACGGCGTCGTCTTCCTGGTGGCAGCGGCCGTCACCTACCTGGCCACACCGGCCGTTTGGCGCCTGGCGGTGCGGCTCGGGGCCGTCGTCCGTCCCGACGAGCGCCGGATCCACCGCCGGCCGACGCCCACCCTCGGCGGGGCGGCCATGCTCCTGGGCTTCCTGGTGGCCATGGGCGTGGCCTTCCTGCTCCCCGACTTCGACGTCGTGTTCAGCTCGTCGTCGGAGCCCATCGGCCTGGTCATGGCCGCACTGGTCATCCTGGCCGTCGGCGTCCTCGACGACCTCCGGGACGTCTCGGCCCCGGCCAAGGTGGCGGGACAGGTCCTGGCCGGGTCCCTCCTCGGCCTGGCCGGGGTGACGATGTTCTTCTTCCGCATCCCCTTCGCCGACTTCCTCGTCCTCTCGCCCGACCTCGGCTTCCTCCTCACCGTGCTCTGGGTGGTGGTGATGGCCAACGCCGTCAACCTCATCGACGGGCTCGACGGGCTGGCGGCCGGGATCGTGGCCATCGCCGCCGGGGCGTTGTTCGTCTACTCCACCCGCCTCTCGGACGCGGGTCTTCTCGAGGCGGGCAACGTGGCGCCCCTGGCGGTGGCCATCACCTGTGGGCTCTGCGTGGGCTTCCTGCCCCACAACTTCTCGCCGGCCAAGGTGTTCATGGGCGACGGCGGGGCCATGCTCCTGGGCCTGCTGATGGCCGCGGCGACGATCTCGGTCGGGGGCCGCACCGCCGACCAGTTCAGCGGCCAAACGTACTTCTTCTTCGCCCCCCTGTTCATCCCCTTCTTCATCCTCGGGGTGCCCATCGTCGACACCGGCTTCGCCATCGTCCGTCGGGCGGTGCGGCGGGCGTCGGTGTCGGAGGCCGACAAGGAGCACCTCCACCACCGACTGATGCAGATGGGCCACGGTCCGCGGCGGTCGGTCCTCATCCTGTGGGCCTGGACGGCGCTCCTGTCCGGCGTCGTGCTCGTGCCCACCTTCACCAACCAGGGCAACGCCGTGGTCCCGTTCCTCGTGGCCGGCCTGGGCGTCCTCCTCTACACGTTCTTCCATCCCGGGCTGCGCCAGCCGCCGCCGGTGCGCCTCTTCGACCAGGAGGCGCCGTGGGAGAAGCCCGGGGAGGCGCGGGCCCCGGCCCCCGTCGCCGACGGCCGTTCGGAGGCGCACCGGGCCAGCTCGGCGGCCCGCCGGGCCCCGGGCCATTTGCGACCGCCTCGCCCCGTCCCCTAGCTTGACCTGGCTTCACGAGCGATGGGTGGGTGGGACTTCGTGACTCGCCGGTCCCCCCGTGTGCTGTTCGAGAAGGGCATCGGGTGGAGTTGCAGGACGACGACGTCGACCGGGGAGCCATGCCGGCCCGACCCCGGGCCCTCGGCCCGGCGGACCTGCGGGCGCGTCAGGAGACCTACCGGGGCTTCGGCGACACGCTGGCCGTGTCCGTCGAGCTCGCCGTCTCGCCCGTCATCTTCGGCCTCGTCGGCTACGGGCTCGACCGCTGGCTGGGCATCGTCCCCGTCCTCACGATCGTCCTCGTCCTCTTCTGCATCGCCGGTCTGTCGGTGCGGATGTGGGTCGAGTACGACGCCCGGATGAAGGTCCACGAAGCCGCCGGCCCCTGGGCCCGGGCCAAGATCTCCGACCCTCGGGTCGAGGACGGGGTGTGATGGCCGACGCGCCCGCCGCACCGTCCACGCC
>DASZOE010000112.1:0-1926 GCA_035550945.1 Acidimicrobiales bacterium | reverse complement strand
ACCCCACCCGGGCCAGGTAGGGGAACGACGATCGGTCCCAGGCCACCTCGGTCGTCGCGCCGTCGAGGCCGACGACGAGGAGGGCGACGTCGGCGTTGGCCGCGCCCGCGGCCGGATAGGCGACGCGCCGGGCCGGGGACGCGGGGTCGGCCGGGTTGGCCAGGTACCACGCCGGCACCGGGCTCTCGTCGACCCGGCCCACGGCCAGGCGCTCACCGCCGGGTCCCCACCAGAAGCCGCGCAGCCGCCCCATCTCCTCGGCGGCGACGAACTCGGCCAGGCCCCACGAGACGGCGGCGTCGTCGGCGTCGGGCCCCGTGGGGGCCAGACGGCGGTGGGTGCCGTCGGCCTCGCCCACGTGCAGCGACCGACCACAGACGAAGGCGATCCGGCCGCCCGACGGCGCGGGCCACGGCGCCACCGCGGGGCCGGGCGCGGGGAGCGGCCCCCGGACGTCGCCGTCCACCAGGTCGGCGACGAACAGCTGGCCCGAGAGGGCGAAGGCAGCGGTGCGCAAATGGCGGTCGGCACCGTACGTGACGATCCCGGTGGCCGACTCCCGCGCCCGCTCCCGCCGGTCGCGCTCGGCCTGGGGGACGTCCTCGGGCCCGCCCCCGAGCAGCACGCGCGGGTCGGCGACGAGCCGTTCCCTGCCGTCGGCCACGTCGAGGACCCAGAGGCTGTGCAGGGGGTCGTCGCCCGCCGTCGAGCGCAGGAAGGCGACGCGCGAGCCGTCGGCGGCGACCCGCAGGCCGCGCGGCCGTCCGAGGGTGAACCGCCGGGTGCGGGCCGAACGGCGGGGGAAGCTCACGCGGGACAGGGCCCACCGCCGTCAGCGCGGTGGGAGGGGACCGCCGCGGGACAGGACCCGGCGAGGCGCATGGCCGCATGATCGTACCGGCGCAGTACGCTCGGGCGGCCATGAACGTCTCCACCAACGATCTCAAGAACGGCATGGCCCTCGACCTGCCCGACGGTCTTTTCACCGTCGTCGAGTTCCAGCACGTGAAGCCGGGCAAGGGCGGCGCCTTCGTGCGCACCAAGCTCAAGAACGTGCGCACCGGCGCGGTGCTCGACCGCACATACCGCGCCGACGAGAAGCTCGAGCAGGCCATCATCGACAAGCGGGAGATGCAGTACCTCTACCGCGAGGGCGATCACCACGTGTTCATGGACACGTCGACCTACGACCAGCTCCACGTCGACGTGCCCGCCCTCGGGAACGCCGACACCTTCCTCAAGGAGGGCGACTCGGCCGTCCTCCAGATGTACGGCGCCGACGTGGTGGGGATCGACCTCCCCGCCTCCGTCGAGCTGACCGTCACCGAGACCGAGCCCGGCCTGCAGGGCGACCGGGTGTCGGGTGCCCGCAAGGCCGCGACCCTCGAGACCGGCCTGGTCGTGTCCGTGCCTCTCTTCGTGAACTCCGGCGACCGCATCAAGGTCGACACCCGTAGCGGCGAGTACCTCACCCGCGTGTGAGCGCTTCGGGCCCACCCCCTGCCGTTCCGTCGCTGCGCACCCGGCGCCAGGCGAGAGAACGGGCCCTTTCGCTGCTGTACGAGGCCGAGGCCAAGGGCCTGAGCCCCGAGGCCGTCCTCACCGGCCTCCCGGTCGGGCCCGACCGGTTCGCCACCGAGCTGGTGACGGGCGTGGGCGAGCACGCCGACGAGGTCGACGTCTGGCTGCGCCGCTACGCCCGTGACTGGGCCGTCGAACGCATGCCCGCCATCGACCGGGCCCTGCTGCGCATCGGGGTCTACGAGCTCCTCCACCGCCCCGGGGTGCCCACGGCGGTGGTGATCTCGGAGGCCGTCGAGCTCGCCTCCCGCTTCTCCACCGAGGACTCCGGCCGCTTCGTGAACGGGCTGCTGGCCCGCATCGCCGAAGAGGTCCGGCCCTCGGTGCCCCCGGGGACGCCGGCGC
>DASZOE010000111.1:0-4841 GCA_035550945.1 Acidimicrobiales bacterium | reverse complement strand
GTCCAGAGGGACGAGTAGCCGAGCTCCTCGGCCCGGCGGGCGACGTGGGCGGCGTTCGCAGGCGTCGCCCACGAACCGGAGACGGGAACCCCGAAGCCGAGCAGCACCGCGTCAACGTAGCGGGGGGATCCGATCCAACCGGGCGTCAGGAAGGAGAGCGGGCCTGGTCTGGGTCTTCGAAGCCCTGCACCCTGTCGAGCGCCTTGATGGCGAAGAGCAGAGGCACCACCGCGTACCCGACAATCGGCGCCATCCGCTGGCCCTCCGAGAGCGCCCAGGCGGCGAAGTGGCGGAGGGCGCGCTCTTCGCCCGCGTCCACCGATCCGGGCCGGAACACCAGATAGCTGAAGGTGCTGATCGGGTAGGCCCTGGGCACACCAGGGCCGAAGTACAGGCGGAAGGTCAGCGTCTCCTCGTCGAGCGTGGCGACGTCGAGAGCGGCGCCGACGGTCTCGGCGGTCGGCGGGACGAACCTGCCGTCTGCGTTCCTCACGCTCGCGACCCCGAGACCGCTCTGTTCGGTCGAGGCCAGGTCCGCGTAGCCGATGGCCCCTACCGTTCTCTTGACCGACGCGGCCACGCCGTCCGATCCTCTGGCGCCGATGCCCCCCGGCCAGTTCAGCGTCGGGGCCACGCCGAGAGGCCAGCTCGGGCCCGCAGAGCTCTGCAGGAACTCGCCCAGCACCTGCGTCGTTCCCGACGGATCCGAACGGTGGACGACCTGTATCTCGGTACCCGGGAGGGCCGAGTCGCGGTTGTCGGCCCGCAGCAGTGGGTCGTCCCAGCGGGAGACCCGGCCGCTGAAGATGCCGGCCAGCACCTCGGGTGACAGCTTGAGGTCCTCGACCCCGGGCAGGTTGTAGTGAATGGCGATGGCACCGGCCACCCAGGGGATCTGCGTCGGCGGGCCTCGATCGGTGAGGGCTTCGACGTCGTCGTCGCTGAGCGGGACGTCGGAGACCGCGAAGTCGACCTCCCCCCGCACCAGGCTCTGTACGCCGCCGGGCGAGCCGGTCCCTTCGTAACGGATGTCGACACCGGGCGCGAGTCTCCCGTAGGCCGTGATCCACTCGGCGATGAGCGAACCGGCGAAGGTGGACCCCGCCCCCGTGATCCTCGCCCGGTCATCGGCTCCGGCGACGGCGGCGGCGTTCCCCCTCTCGGAGGCTCTGGGCTCTCCGGCGCCCGTGCACGCGGCCGCGATCAGAGCCGTCGCCACCAGAGTGGCTCGGCGCGCGTCCCGCCACGGACGCCTCCCGACCCGGCGCCTCCCGCCGGTCAAGGGCTCGACGTGGCGCGCCGTCGGACGATGACGACGATGCTAGCCTCGGCTGCGCTGCACCCGGCGGCGAGCGTCCCCCTGGGTCGCACCCGAGCATCGCGTCCGTTGCGCCGGAGGAACCGACCACGACGATCGCCACAAGGCCGGCTCGGCAGGAGCCCGCCGAGCGTCGCCCCGAGGCCTCCTTTCGACCAGCGAACGCGGGCACGACCCGTCGCCCGCCTGCGAGACCGGGGGGCCCGGCCCGGACCGTCGCTGCCTTCCTGGTTCTCGCTGCCGTCGTGCTGGCGTTCACCGGGTCGTGGTCCGAGGGCGGGCTCGTGTTGGACGGTCCCGGCGCCTCGCTCTGGGTGCGGCTCTCCCTCCACCACTGGCGGGCGGGAGGGGTTCCGTTCTGGATGCCCGAGATGTGGGCGGGGACACCGGCGTGGGCGCTCGTCCCCACACTCCCGGTCTTCTCCCTCGTCCCGCTCGCCGCCGTCGTTGGCCCTGTCTCGGCCGTGAAGCTGGCCACGGTGGGCGCCCAGGTTGTCGGCTCGTGGGGCGCGTTCGTCCTCGCCCGATCGCTGTGGCAACGCACAGTGCCCGCGCTGGCGGCAGGCGTCGCCTACGGGCTGCAGCCCCTGCTGATCTCCGAAGGGGCGCTCGCCGGCCACCAGCCCTCGGTCTGGGTCATGGCACTGACTCCTTGGCTGGTGTGGAGCCTGTTGCGAGCCCTGCGAGGCGACGGTCGCCACTTGGCCCTGAGCGGACTGCTCATCGGCGTGGCGATCGTCGAGCAGCCCGAGAACCTCTATGGCCTGGCCCTCCTCTCCGCGTGCGTCACCATCCTCGAGCTCGCCCGAGGAAGAGGAGGGACGGTCCCGGCCCGCGCCGTTCTCGTGCGGGCGGTCTTCGTCGCCGTGATCGGGCTCGGCCTGGCCGCACACTGGGCGCTGCCGTTCCTGTCGTTGGACAGCTCCTTCGTACTCACGCCCCCGACGCTGGTGCGGTCAGCACTGCTGTCGGGTGTCGGGGCGGCGGCCGGGCACGAACCCGGGTTGTTCCTGACCCGAGCCGCCACGCTGGACGGCAACGTCACCTTCGGGAACGTCGACTTCCTCACCGACGGGGGCTTCTACCTCGGTGCGGTGTGCCTCGGGCTCACGCTGACCGCGGTCGTGCTCCTCGCCCGCCGTGACGACGACCGCGGCGGCGGCGAGCTCAGCGCCATCCTCTTCGCCTCGGCCCTGGGGCTCTGGACGTCCACGGGGGGAGTCCCTCTGGCCTCCAGCGCCCTCGTCCGGGAACGTCGAGTGATCCCCCTGGTGGTGATCGGCGCGGTCGCCGCTCTGCTCTCCCACGGCTTCCTCCGCCACCTGAAACTGGGAAAGGGAGCGCTCATCGGGGCGGCCGTGACCGCGGCGCTCCTCGTCGGTCTGCCGTACCTCGCCCCGTTTCTCGCGCTCCAAGAGGTCGTGCCAGGCCTCAACACGGCCCGTTTCCCGCGCCTCTATCCGATCGCCGCTCTGGGACTGGCGCTGGGGACCGCCTATCCCCTCGCTCGAGCGGCCCGCTGGGCGGAGCACCGACGACCCCGGCTCGCGCCCCTGCTGACCATAACCCTCACCCTCGCCGTCGTCGCCGTCTTCCTGGTCGACGCCCATCCCTACCGGAGCTTCTACCGGGTGTCCTCGCCCGAAGACGAGAGAGCCCATCGGGAGCTGGCCGCAGAGCTCGCCGACCTCGGCGGGCAGTTCCGTGTCGCGGCATCGCTCGACCCCCGTTCCATGGATGCCATGGCGGACACGGGCTACCGGGTCACGGGTGGGTGGCCTCACCCCATCGCCAGCACGCAGATCTGGCGGCTGACGGGAGAGTCCGAGCTCTCCGTCGCCCCGGGGTACCGCTTCGCCGCTCTCGGCCTGGCCAGCGCCAGCGTCATCACGCGCGAGGCGATCGAGGTGGGGGCCGACGGGAGACAGTCGGTCTCTCGCCTCGTCCTCCAGAGCAACCCGTTGGCCCTGCCGATGGTCCGGGCCTACGACAAGGCCGTCGTGGTGGAGAGCCAGGAAGTGAGCGCCGAGCTGGCAACCTCGCTGGCGCAGCGCCACATCACGCTCGTCACCGGAGACCGCGCCACTTCCCGCGACCTGGGGATCGACGTGCGGGGTTCGGTCGAGGGCCACCAGGTGTGCGCCGATCGCGGTGGCGGCGTGACGCGGGGGCCGGAGGCCGGACCATTGTCCGGAGAGTTGGCGACGGCCTGCTCGACCTACCGGTGGAACGGCGTCCTGAACGACGTCGGGCTCGTGAACATCGGTCCCGGCGCCGGAGCGCTCTTCCGGTCGCCCCGAGAGGGGCTCCGCGGTATCAGTGTCGCACTCGACAGGGGACCGGGGCCCACTGAGCTCAGCCTCCACGAGGTGGCGGCCGACGGCCGCTCCGTGGGACGAGAGCTGCAGAGAGTCCGTGCATCGGGCACCGACGACAAGGGGCTCCCGGTCTTCCGCTTCGATCCGCAGATCGACTCCGCGGGGAAGACGTACCTGTTCGTCCTCTCGTGCCCGACGTGCAAGAAGGGTGAGGAACCCCAGTTGACCCATGTCGCCGCCGAGCGTGGACCGGCGAACCTCGTGGTCGGCGGGAGGCTGAGTCCTCGCAGCGCAGCCGCGTTCTCCCTCGTCTTCGACCACCTTGCGGCCGCGCCGGCGCCCCTGGCCGACATCGACGCCCGACAGACCCGGCCCGGCCAGTGGAGGATCAGGATCTCATCGCCTCGTCCGACCCTCGTCGTCGTCGCCGAGAGCTACTTCCCGGGATGGCGAGGGCGGCTCGACGGCCGCAACGTGCGCGTGTACCAGGCCGACGGCGCCTTCCTCGGCGTGCCCGTCGAGGCCGGTCAGCACGAGCTGACCCTCGACTACGTGCGGCCGGCGGCGGTGCCCATCGGCGCCGGGATCAGCCTCCTGACGCTGGGCCTCACCGTCCTCCTCTTCGTCGCCGGCTGCTTGCGACGGTCCCGGCGAACCACGGCCGCACGTCAGACGGTCCGCGCCGTCGGGAGTCCCGGGCACCCGTACGCCCGGGACGGCGAGAGGAACGGTCAGGGGGGACTCGGCGACGAGGCGACAACGGGCCGAGCAGAGACGAAGCCTCCGCCGAGGACGGCCCCTCCCGTCACTTCACGTCGACCCAGTGGTCGTCGGGGACGGGTCGCAGATCGGCGTCGGGGCGACGGCGACGGTACAGAGCCGACACCGTGACCGCGGCCAATCCGGAGAGGCCCACGACGGCGCCGACCCACAGGGGGGCGCCCGGGCTCCCCTCGTCCTCCTCGTCTCTCAGGGTCAGGAGCGGGGGCGGTCCTCCCGCCCCTGCCACCGCGGCCTGCGCCTGCTCGGAGTCGGTCTCGACCGGGTCCGACCTCCGGGCGACGGTGGTGACCGTGGTGCCGAGCGTCGTGCTGGGGCTCACCGTGGTCACCGTGGTCGTCGCGACAACGGGCCCCGGACGACTGGCCACGGTCGTGTCGGGGGACCTGGGGGTGGGCTGCGCAGCAGCCGGGGCGGTCGCCTGC
>DASZOE010000110.1:0-2047 GCA_035550945.1 Acidimicrobiales bacterium | reverse complement strand
GTCGGGCGTCAGTCCTTCGAGTTGGAAAGCGGACGTCTCGGCGGAGGGAGTGGCGGAGGGAGTGGGATTCGAACCCACGGTGGGCAGGACCCACAACGGTTTTCGAGACCGTCCGATTCGGCCGCTCTCGCATCCCTCCGGGTCCGAGGCTAGCGGTTCCGCCTCGCCGCGAAGAACGCCTCGAGCAGGGCGGCCGCCTCTTCGGCGCGCACGCCGGCGGTCACCGGGAGCTCGTGGTTGAGGCGGGGGTCGACGCAAAGGTTGTAGAGGGAACCGGCGGCCCCGGCGCGGGGGTCGGTGGCACCGAACACGAGCCGAGCCACGCGGGCCGCGACCAGCGCGCCGGCGCACATGGGGCAGGGCTCGAGGGTGACGACGAGCGTCACGGCGCCCAGGCGCCAACCGCCCACGACCGCAGCCGCGTCGCGCAGGGCGAGGAGCTCGGCGTGGGCCGTGGGGTCGCCGCTGAGCTCCCGCTCGTTGTGGCGGCGGGCGACAGGCCGGCCGTCGACCAGCACCACCGCGCCCACGGGCACGTCGCCGTGCTCCACGGCCCGGGTCGCCTCCTCGAGGGCCAGGCCCATGGCCACCTCGTCGTCCACGGCCCGCCACCGTAGGAGACCGTCGTGAGCGGAGGGAGTGGGATTTGAACCCACGAGGGGTTGCCCCCTACACGCTCTCCAGGCGTGCCGGTTCGGCCGCTCCCGCATCCCTCCGAACCCGTCCACGCTATCGTCTGGGAACGGATCGTCCGCCGCTCGGCGCAGCGGCTGGGTCCTGCGCAACGGAAGTCCGTGAACCGAGTCAGGGCCGGGAGGCAGCAGCTCTCAGCGGACCCTTTCGTGTGCCGCAGTCCAGCCTGGCCGCTGCGCCGAGCGGCGGGCGCCGAGCGGCGGGTGCCGAGCGGCGGGTGGGGGGCGGCGCTGTCACCAGGCTGGCGTAGTGTCGGACCGCCATGCCCTACCAGTCGCTGTACCGGCGGTACCGGCCGCAGCGCTTCGGTGAGGTCCGGGGCCAGGACCACGTCACCCGCACGCTGCGCAACGCCGTCCGCAACGGCACCGTGGCCCACGCCTACCTCTTCAGCGGTCCTCGGGGCACGGGCAAGACCTCGACGGCGCGCATCCTGGCCAAGGCCCTCAACTGCGCCGCGACCGAGGACGGGGAGCCGTGCGGCACGTGCCAGTCGTGCGTCGAGATCGCCGCCGGCCGCTCGCTCGACGTGATCGAGCTCGACGCCGCCTCCAACCGGGGGATCGACGCCATGCGCGATCTGGTGGCACGCGTCGCCCTGGGGACACCGGGGCGCTGGAAGGTCTACATCGTGGACGAGGTCCACATGCTCAGCACCGACGCGGCCAACACCTTGCTGAAGACCCTCGAGGAGCCCCCCGGTCATGTGGTCTTCGTGCTGGCCACCACCGAGCCCCAGAAGGTCCTCGTCACCATCCAGAGCCGCACGCAGCACTTCGAGTTCCGGCTGCTGCCCGCCTCGCTCCTGGTCGAGCACCTCAAGTGGGTTGCCACCGACGCCGACCTCGACGTCGCCCCCGAGGCCATCGACCTGGTCGCCCGCCGGGGCAACGGCTCGGCCCGTGACGCCCTCTCCGTCCTCGACCAGGTGGCGGCCGCCGGGGGCATCGACCAAGAGCCTCCCGGCACCGACGAGGTCCTCGAGGCCCTCGCCGAGCGCGACGCCGGGCAGGCCCTCGTGTTCGTGGCCGAACGGTGCGAAGCCGGCCACGACGTCCGCCAGCTGGCGCGCGACATTCTCGAGCACCTGCGCCAGGCGTTCCTCGCCACCATGAGCCGCGGCCTCGTGAGCCTCCCCGACGACGACCTGGCCCGCGTCGAGGCCCAGGGCCGCCGGCTCGGGCCCGCGGCCACCGTCCGGGCCATGGAGGTCCTGGGCGACGCCCTCATTTCCATGCGGGACGCCCCCGACCCACGGGTGCTCCTCGAGGTGGCCCTGGTACGGCTCTGCCGCCCCGAGGTCGACACGTCACCGGCCGCCATCCTCGAGCGCATCGAGCGCCGCCGTGATGAC
>DASZOE010000109.1:0-3085 GCA_035550945.1 Acidimicrobiales bacterium | reverse complement strand
GGTTGCGCCCGGGCGACCTCGTCGTCGAGGCCGGAGGCCGGCCGGTGACGAGCGTGGACGACCTCCACACCGCCCTCGACGCCCTCTCCGACGGCGAGTCCCTGGCCCTCGGTCTGGTGCGGGGCGCCGAGGAGCTGTCGGTCAGCGTCACGTTCGGTCCCTCGCGCCAAGAGGGCTCGGTCTAGCGATGGCTGGGGTCGAGACGGCCCGGCCGTCGGCGGACGACACCACCGGGCCCTTGCCGCCCCCCGAGGAACACCCCAACCCGCTCGACGCCTACTCGCAGGCGGTCATCGCCGTGGCCGAGAGGCTGATGCCGTCGGTGGCCAGCCTGCGGGTGATGGCCCGGGTGCCCGGGGGCCGGCGGCCCCACGGCTCGGGGTCGGGCGTCGTGGTCACCGCCGACGGGTTCCTGCTCACGTCCGCCCACGTCGTCGCGCGCTCGCCGGGCGGCGTGGCCACCTTCGCCGACGGCCGCGACCTCGACTTCGAGGTCGTGGGGTGCGACCGCCTCTCCGACCTGGCCGTCATCCGGGCCGAGGCCGGCGACCTCCCGCCCGCCACCCTGGGCGACGCCGACGGGCTCCGGGTGGGCCAGCTGGTGGTCGCCATCGGGAACCCTCTCGGCTTCGCAGGGTCGGTGAGCGCCGGCGTGGTGAGCGCCCTCGGGCGCTCTTTCGCGGCGGCCGCCAGCCGCATCGGCCGGCTGGTGGAGAACGTCATCCAGACCGACGCCGCCCTCCACCCGGGCAACTCCGGCGGCGCCCTGGCCGACAGCCACGGCCGGGTGGTCGGCATCAACACCGCGGTCGTGGGGCCGGGTGTGGGCCAGGGTCTCGGCCTGGCCGTGCCCGTGAACGCCGCCACGCGGGGGATCGTCGCCGCCCTGATGTCCGAGGGACGGGTGCGCCGGGCCTACCTGGGCCTGGCCGGCGGCTCCCGCCCGCTGCCCCCGAAGGCGGCCGAGGCCACCGGCCGCGGCAAGGGCCTCGAGGTCCTGACCGTGGTGGGCGGCAGCCCCGCGGCCCAGGCCGGGCTCCGCCCCGAGGACCTGATCCTCGCCGTCGACGGCCACGTGGTCGGCGACGTGGGCGACCTCCAGCGCCTCATGACCAAGGACCGCATCGGCCGCCGCATCCCCATCACCGTCTTTCGGGGCGGTCGGGTGCAGACGGTGGAGGCCACGCCCGTCGAGCTCCGGGACTAGAGCGGCACGCCGAGCAAGGAACGGAGCGGGGGCGCTAGGCCACGGCCAGACAGGTGACCCGCGAGAGGCCCCGGGCGACGGCGTCCCACGTGCGCCCACCGTCGGACGACGCGTACACCGTCCCGTCGGAGGTGGCGAAGGCGGCCTGGGGGCCGGCGGCGGCCAGCCAGCCGGTGTCGACGTTGCCGGGGAGCCACTCGGGCAGCCCCACGCGGCACCGCTCCAGCGGCCCGCGGCCGCCCTCCCGCCGGTAGACCGCCGATCGGTCACCGCCCGGCCCCGTGGACGCGGACAGGAGCACGTCGTCGCCGGCGCGGGCCACGGCCCGGCAGTACGTGGCGTGGAGGCCGTCGGTGACGAGGTCCCAGGTGACGCCCCCGTCGGTGCTCTCGCCCAGCCCGTAAGCGCTGGCCGACAGGACCGGCCCACCCGGCGCCACGACCTGGTGGACGTCGCTGTCAACATCGATGGTGGGGGCCCACGTCTCGCCGCCGTCGGTGGAGCGGAGGATCCCGCCCACGTGCACGTTGGCGAACAGGGTGCCGTCGGGCGCCACCGCCAGCCAGCGGGTGTCCGGAGGCCCGCCCCACGGCGTGTACCAGCCGTCCCTGCCCTCCGCCTCCTCGAAGCCGGCGACGACCTCGGTGGCGCCGTCGAAGCTCATCCGGAGAAGGTGGGCCTCGGCCGTGCCCACGAGGGCGCCGCCCCCGACCGGCGCCAGGCAGGTCGCCGGCGGCCCGTCGACGGTGGCCACCTGCTCCCAGTCGCCCCGGCCGCCGCCCCGCCACACGGTGCGGCCGTCGAGCAGCGCCAGCCAGTCACCGGCGCCGCCGGCGACAGCCGTCACCCGGTGCCCGGCCAGCTCGACGCCGCCGCCGTCGCCCACCCGCTGGAGCCCGCCGACGGTGCCGACCAGGAGGCCAGCCGTCTCAGCCACGGGTCTCCCCGATCAGGGGCTCCCGGCGGCGCGGGCGGGAATCGACCCCGCGAACGATGGCGGTGTGGGGGATGTCCGTCATGGGTCCTCCACTGGCCCAACGCCCGCCGCCTTGCCGTGCTTCCCGGCGGCCCGCTTAGCTCGGAGCCATGGCGTCCGTGGCCCGACGGTCGGTCCGCTCCCTCGGCGGCAAGCTCCTGCGCCTGTTCGTCCCCGGCGTGCGCCAGGTGCACGCCCAGGTCGCGCTCTACGCCGAGGCGTGGGACGCGGCGAACGCGACCGCCCTCGCCGGGGAGGGGCCGCTGTGGGTCGTCCTCGGCGACTCGACCGCCCAGGGCATCGGGGCGCCGTCCTACGACCAGGGGTACGTCGGCCAGCTGCGGGCCGTGCTCGACGAGCACTCGTCGGCGCCGTGGCGCGTCGTCAATCTCTCCCGGTCGGGCGCCCGGGCCGCCGACGTGGTCGACACCCAGCTCCGCCGCCTCGAGGCCCTGCCGGAGACACCGGCGCTCGTCACCTGCGCCATCGGCGCCAACGACATGCTCCCGAAGACGCCGCTCCCCGAGGTGATCGCCTCCATCCGGGAGATCATCCGCCGGTTGCCCAGGGGCGCGGTGATCGCCACCATCCCCCAGGGCCTGCGCCCGCCCCGGGCGGTGGCCGTCAACGACGTCATCCGGGCCGAGGCCCCCGCCGCCGGGCTCGTCGTCGCCGACGTGTGGGCCCACACCGGTCCGCCCTGGCACGGCCGCCTGGCCGCCGACGGCTTCCACCCAGGCCTGGCGGGCTACGCCGACTGGGCCCGGGCCTTCGCCGAGGCCCTGGCCGGCGAAGCCAGGGCCGACGACGCCCGCATGCTCGAGCTGCTCGAGCCCTACCGCGGCCACCGGGGTCGCGTCATCCGCCTGGTCGTGGCCGGCCATCGGGGCCCGCCCCGCCGC
>DASZOE010000108.1:0-6050 GCA_035550945.1 Acidimicrobiales bacterium | reverse complement strand
GGCTCCACCGGTAGGCGAGCTCCACCTCGCTGCGCACCGGAACGCCGGCCGTCTCGGCCAGGCGGAAGACCGGGTGGCGGAGGGGGACGCCCGGGCTGGGGACGACCACGTCGGCCCGCTCGACGAGGTCGGCGAGCCGCTCGGCGCCCGGCGCCTCGACGAGCTCGAGGGCCAGCTCGGCGGCCGCCACCCGGGCGGCGTCGTCGGGCGCGTCGTCGACGGCCAGGACGCGCGCGCCCCGGTCCCGGAGGTGGCGGGCCACGGCCGCGCCGCTGCGCCCGAGCCCGACGACGAGGGCGACCTCAGCCAAGGCCCAGGGCCTCCGCGACGGTCGCCGCCCTGCAGCCGTGGGAGAGGAAGTCGGCGTAGAAGAGGCCCACGGCCAGGGCGCCGCACAGGCCGGCGAGGACCCAGAAGCGCACGATCACCGTGGTCTCGGGCCACCCCAAGAGCTCGAAGTGGTGGTGGATGGGCGCCATCCGGAAAACCCGGCGGCCGAACACGCGGAAGGCGCCCACCTGCACGGCGACCGACAGCGTGACCATCACGAAGAGCCCTCCCACGACGGGGAGCAGGAGCTGCGTGTTGGTGGTGAGGGCCAGCGCCCCGAGGGCGGCGCCGATGGCGAGTGACCCCGTGTCGCCCATGAAGATGCGGGCCGGGGCCGCGTTCCACCAGAGGAAACCGGCGCAGGCCCCGGTGAGAGCGGCGGCCACCAGCGAGAGGTCGAGGGCGGGACCGACGGCGTAGCACTCGGGGTGGCGGAACTGCCAGAACCCCACGAACACGAAGGCCGCGAAGGCGAAGATCGACGATCCCGCGGCCAGGCCGTCGAGGCCGTCGCTGAGATTCACGGCGTTGGCCGTGGCCAGCAGGATGAGGACGGCCCACACGATGTAGACGGGATCGGGCATGCCCACGTCGAGGGACCGGGTGAAGGAGAGGTCGGTGCGGACCTTTGCCTTGTACACGGCCAGGACGGCAAAGAGCAGGGCCACGGCGATGAGCCCGACCGTCTTCGCCATCTTCTTGAGGCCCAGGCTGCGCTGGCGGGAGATCTTGATCCAGTCGTCGAGGAACCCGACGATGCCGGCGCCCAGGGTGACGACGAGGACGAGCACGCCGGCGCTGGTGAACACCGCGCCGGTGTTGACGTGGCTGGCCAGGTAACCGATGGCGGCGGCGCCGATCATGGTGAGGCCGCCCATGGTCGGCGTGCCGGCTTTCGTGCTGTGGCCCTGGGGCCCGTCCTCGCGGATCTGCTGGCCGATCCCCCGTTCCTGTAGGGCGCGGATGAGCAGAGGCGTCCCCATGATCGACACCAGCAGCCCGGCGCTGAGGGCGATGAGGAGGGCTACCACCCGACGGTCTCTGCGGGCGGGGGCGCTCCGGGCGCCGGCCCCGCAGGCCCAGGCGGCGGAGACGCCGGAGAGGCAGAGGCGAGGAGCAGGGCGGCCAGGCGCTCGAGGCCCGCGGCCCGGCTGCCCTTCACGAGCACGGCGTCGCCGGGACCGACGGTGCCGACGGCCGCCGCCGCCGCCTCCACGTCGGCCACGTCCTCGGCCCCGTAGGCGGGCGCGTCCACGGTGACGAGCTGGATGCCGAGGGAAGCAGCCAGCGCCGCGACCCGGCGGTGGGCGGGCTCGGCGTGGTCCCCGAGCTCGAGCATCGGACCGAGGACCGCGACCCGACGGCGGGCGGCGATGACCGAGAGCGAGCGCAGGGCGGCCTCGGTCGACGACGGGTTGGCGTTGTAGGCGTCGTTGAGGACGACCCCGCCGGCCGCCGAACGCGACATCTCCATGCGCCAGGGCGACAGGCGGGCCCGGCCCAGGCCGGCGGCGACGGCCTCGAGTGGAGCGCCGACGGCCAGGGCGGCGGCGGCCGCAGCTGCGGCGTTGGCCGCGTGGTGCGCGCCGCGCACTTCCAGGCGGACGTGGGCGCCCCCCCACGGGGACAGCAGCCGGAAGGCCGGGCGCAGCTCGGCGTCGAGGGCGAGGTCGGCGGCCCGCACGTCGCCCCGCTCGATGCCGAATGTGAGCACCCGGGCCGCGGTGACCGACCGCATGGCCGCCACCCGCTCGTCCTCGGCGTTGAGCACGGCCGTCCCCGAGGACGGCAACGCTTCCACGAGCTCGGCCTTGGCCCGGGCCACGCCGTCGAGGTCGCCGAGCATCTCGGTGTGGGCCAGGCCCACGTTGGTGACGACGCCGACGGTGGGCCGGGCCACCGCGCAAAGGCGGCGGATGTGGCCGATGCCGCGCGCCCCGAGCTCGACGACCGCGGCGTCGGCGTCGTCGGGCACGTTGACCATGGTGAGGGGGACGCCCAGCTCATTGTTGAACGAGCGCTCCGAGGCCGCGGGGCGGAAGGGGCCGGTGAGCGCGGCGGCGAGCAGGTCCTTGGTGGAGGTCTTGCCGGCCGAGCCGGTGACGCCCACGACCCGGTCGGGCAGGCGGGCGCGGGCGGCCCGGCCCAGATCGGTGAGGGCGGCGGCAGGGTCGGCGACGGAGACGGCCGTGCCCCCGACCGGGGCCCGGGCCGTCAGGTAGGCGGCGGCGCCGGCGGCCAGGGCCGCGGGGATGAAGTCGTGGCCGTCACGGACCGCCCGCACGGGCACGAAGAGCTCCCCGCCGCGCACGTGCCGGGAGTCGATGGTGGCGCCGTCGACGTCCACGTCGGGGCCGTGGAGGGAGCCGCCCACGGCAGCGGCCACGGCCGAGGCCCGCCACCTCACCGCGACTCCTGGCGCCCGAGCTCCTCGCGCACGACCAGACGGTCGTCGAAGGGGACGACCTCGTCCCCGGTCACCTGCACGGCTTCGTGGCCCTTCCCGGCGACCACGACCACGTCCCCCGGCCGGGCGGCAGCCAGGGCGGTGGCGATGGCCGCCCGGCGGTCGGGCTCGACGACGAGGACCTCGGGCCGGGCCACACCGCCCCGCACCTCTTCGATGATGGCCAGCGGATCCTCGTTCCGCGGATTGTCGGAGGTGAGCACGGCGAGGTCGGCCAGGCGGGCCGCGGCCTCCCCCATCGCCGGACGCTTGGCCCGGTCGCGGTCGCCGCCGCAGCCGAAGACGACGAGGACCCGCCCCGGGCCCGATCCGTTCGAGCCGGAGCCAGTGGCAGCGGCAGCTCGCGCCGCGCCCAGAGCGTGCTCGAGGCTGGCGGGGGTGTGGGCGTAGTCGACGACCACGGTGAAGGGCTGGCCGGCGTCGACCTCCT
This sequence comes from Acidimicrobiales bacterium, assembly GCA_035550945.1. Taxonomy (GTDB): domain Bacteria; phylum Actinomycetota; class Acidimicrobiia; order Acidimicrobiales; family AC-14; genus DASZOE01. The sequence continues at coordinate 2,823 of DASZOE010000108.1, read as the reverse complement.
CGAACCGCCCCGGCACGGACGTCACCGAGGAAAGGCCCTCGACCAGCGCCGCGGGGTCGGCCCCGAGCTCGCGGGCCGCGGTGGCCGCGGCCAGGGCGTTGGCCACGTTGAACAGCCCGCCCAGGCGCAGGCGGACGGGCTGGCCCTCCCAACGGAAGGCGATCCCCCCGGGACCCACCTCCAGCTCGGCGGCGTCGGTCAGCGAGAAGGACCGGGTGGGAAGGGTGATCGAGCCGAGCAGGCGCCGTCCCCACGGGTCGTCGACGTTGACCACCGCCACCTCGGCCCGCTCGGGCGTGAACAGGCTGGCCTTGGCCGCGAAGTACTCCTCCATGGAGAGGTGGAAGTCGAGGTGGTCCTGGGTGAGGTTGGTGAAGACCGCCACCGAGAACCAGGTGCCGTCGACCCGGTGCTGCGCCAGGGCGTGGGACGACACCTCCACCGCAGCGGTGACGCCCCGTGCCGCCAGGTCGGCGAGCCGGGCCTGGAGCTCGGGCGCCTCCGGGGTGGTCCGCGCCCCGGACAGGGTGCCGATGACCTCGGCGGGCCGGCCTGCCGCCCCCAGGGCGGCGGCGAGCAGATGGGTCGTCGTGGTCTTGCCGTTGGTGCCGGTGACCCCGGCCACGGGGAGGCGGCGCGACGGATGGTCGAAGAGGGCCGCCGCCGCCGGCCCCATGGCCCGGCGCACCGAGGGCACGACCACCTGGGTGACGGGCATGGGAGTGACGGGGAGCGAGGACAGCACCCGCTCGCACAGGAGGGCGGAAGCACCCGCGGCCACGGCCGCGGGGGCGAAGTCGTGACCGTCCCGGCGCTGTCCGGGGACGCAGCAGAACAGCGCGCCGGGTACCGCCGACGCGGAGTCGTGGGTGATGGTGGTGACCTCGGTCGCGCCGGGGTCGCCCCGGACCTCCAACACCTCCAGGCCGCCGAGCAACCGGTCCAGACGCACGTGTGGCCGTCCTAACGCCTCGACGTCGTGGTCCGGCCGAGCGTAGTGGTCGGCCGGCGGGGCGTCGTTGCCGCCCCCGTCGTGGGAACGGTGGTGGGAGCGGGCGGAGCGGCGACGGACAGGACACGGCTCGCGCCCGGGGGCGCGGCGTCGGGCGGGACGCCCAGGCGGCGGACCCCCGTGGCCGCGAGCTGGGAGAACACCGGCGCGGCGACCAGGCCGCCGTAGAAGGGCGTGGGCTCGTCGAGCACGACGATGGTCGACAGGCGGGGCGCGCTGGCAGGGAGGAAGCCGACGAAGCTGGCCAGGTAGGCGCCCGCCTGGTAGCCCCCGGGGCCGGGCTTCTGGGCCGTCCCCGTCTTGCCCGCGACCGAGTAGCCGGCCACCGCCGCCGCCTTCCCCGTGCCCTCGGTGACGACCCGCTCGAGCATCGCCGTCATGGCCTGTGCGGTTCCCTCCGACACCACCCGCCGGGGCTCGGGATGGGGCGTCTCCCGGGCCCGGCCGTCGGCGTCGACCACGCGCCGCACGAGCCTCGGGGCCACGTAGACCCCGCCGTTGGCAACGGTGTTGTAGGCGCCCAGCATCTGCAGGGCGGTGACGGCCACGCCCTGGCCGATGGGCACGGTGGCCATCGACGTGCCCGACCACTCCTCGGGGTCGAGCATGATGCCGCCCGACTCGCCCGGGAACCGGAGGTTCGTCGGCTCGGCCAGGCCGAAGGCCCGGAGGTAACGGTCGAGGCGGTCTCGCCCCAGGCGCTGGCCGATCATGATCGTGCCCACGTTGGACGACTCGGAGACGATCTCGCCAACCGTCATCGACTTCGTCGGGTGGGGCTCGGAGTCCCGGAAGTTGCCGTCGGCCACGCGCAGGTGGTCGGGCACGGTGAACCGGTCCTCAGGGCGGACCACCTCCTCCTCGAGGGCGGCGGCCACGGTGACGACCTTGTTGACCGACCCGGGCTCGAACACCCGGGTGACGGCCATGTTGTCGCGGGACGGCACGGGTGGGTTCTGCGGGCCTCCGGCGACCAGGTTGGCCATGGCAAGCACGTCCCCCGTCGCCGGGTCCATGACCACGGCCAGGCCGCCCTTGGCTCGGGAGGCGACGATCTGGTCGGCCAGGGCCCGCTCAGTCTCGTACTGCAGGGCCCGGTCGAGGGTGAGCTCGAGCTGCTTGCCGGCCACGGGGGCCCGCAGCTCGTGCACGCCGGCGGGGATGTCGTGCCCGCCGGGGTCCTTCTCGACGACCATCTGGCCGGGGCGACCGGCGAGCTCCTTCTCGTACTGCAGCTCGAGGCCCGAGACCCCCTTGTCGTCGAGGTCGACCTGGCCCAGCAGCGGGGCGGCCAGCGCGTCGGCCGGCTCCACCCGGTCGGGCTCGTCGAGCAGGGAGACCCCCGCGATGCGCAGGCCGGCGATGGCGTCGGCGACGGGGTCCTCGACCTTGCGGGCCAGGTAGACGAAGAAGCCGTCGGCGGTCAGGCGGTCGCGGATGAAGGCCTCGCTCTTCTCCAGGAGCGGCGCCAGGGCGCGGGCGGCGGCGGCCGGGTCGCGGACGGCCTGGGGATCGGCCCAGACGCTCCGTCGCCGGGTCGAGATGGCCAGGGCCTCGCCGTTGCGGTCGACGATGGCTCCCCGCTCGGCGGGAAGGACCTCCGAGCGCAGGCGCTGGGAGAGGCCCACCGACGCGAACCGGCGACCACCCGGACCCTGGACGGCCCCCAGCCGCAGGACCACGCCGGTGAGGACGAGGCCGAGGATCACGAGGAGGACGAGGAGCCGGGGCCGAGGGTCGGGAGCGGCCGCCCCCCGCCGGGAGGTGCGGGCCGAAGGCCGGCGGGGTCCGGGCCGGGAGCGTGGCCGAGA
>DASZOE010000107.1:0-2898 GCA_035550945.1 Acidimicrobiales bacterium | reverse complement strand
GGCGTCGATCGCCCGTGTGGGGACCGGCATCAGCCAGCAGGCGTACGCCCTCCGGAGGAAGATTCTCGAGGTGGAGCGCTGGCTGCCCTCGTCGCCGTGTCCGGTCTACGAGGTGCACCCCGAAGTGTCGTTCGCGGTCTTGCTCGGAGCGCCGGCGCGGGCCTCGAAGAAGACCTGGGCCGGGATGAGCGAGCGGCGGCACGCCCTCGAAGCCGCGGGTATCTCCTTGGACGGCATCGACAGCGTCGCCGCGGTTCGGGCGTCGGTGGATGACATGCTGGACGCAGCCGTGGCTGCGTGGTCAGCTGCCCGGATTGCCCGTGGGGCAGCTCGGTCGTTCCCAGATCCACCTGCGCTCGACGCGTCCGGTCGGCAAGTCGCCATCTGGGCGTAGTCCTTCACGGGTACGGCCGGCGCCGGCGCCCGCTACGGTCCGATCGTGCGAAGGACGCGATACGTGGCGTTGCTTCGGGGGATCAACGTGGGCGGCCGCAACATGGTCGCCATGGCTGACCTTCGAGAGGCCTTCGAGGCCGACGGCTACGAAGCGGTCAGCACCTACATCCAGTCCGGCAACGTGCTCTTCGAATCGGACGCGCCGCGCCGCTCCTTGGAGGGCGACATCGAGGCGATGCTCGAGCGTCGCTTCGGAATCCCGCTCGTGGTCGTGGTGCGGTCGCACGCACAGCTCCGCAACGTCGTCGAGAAGGCTCCGGACGGGTTCGGCTCACAGCCCGACACTCACCACTCCGACGTGATCTTCTTGAAGGCCGCGCTGTCGGCTCAGCAGGCCATGGGGGTCGTCGAGCTACGCCAGGGCGTTGACGAAGCCTGGCCGGGTACTGGTGTGCTCTACTTCGAGCGCGTGAGCGAGCGGCGGGCACAGAGCCGGATGAGTCGCATCGTCAGCACGCCGGAGTATCAGCGGATGACGATACGCAGCTGGAAGACGACAACCGCGCTGCTCAGCCTCCTGGATGGGCGTCGCGTCGGCTGACCGACCCCGGGCCAAAGCGGGGACTTGTCAAGGGACGCACGTGAACCCCATGCCGCGGACCTGCGGTCTCCACGCGCCTGGGTCAGGCGCCGGGCCGGGTCAGGCGCCGGCGATCCTCCTCTTGGCGTTCTTGATCTTCTTCGACTCCCGCTTCTCCTTGAGAGACTTCCCGGGCTTCTTGGCGCTCGGTTTTTGTGGAGACTTGTCGGGCATGGGCCCTCCCTCGCTCACCTGCACCGTACCCGGGAAGGGTCGGGGGCGTCGGGGCGGACGGCGAAGGGTGTCTCCGATCAGTTCCGTGAGCGGATCGACGACCTCCACACCGACGTCGCCGCTCACGACGCCTTGGCCTAGCCCTTCATCTTCCTCGTGTCCCGTGGCTCCAAGAAGGGCTCCTCGTTCGGTGGGTGCCCGGCCTCGATCTGGCGGCCCCGCTCGAGCTCGGCGTTGAACTCGGCTCCGAGGAGAACGGCGATGTTCGAGAGCCACAACCACACGAGGAAGATGATCACGCCCCCCAGGGCCCCGTAGGTCTTGTTGTAGGCACCGAAGTTGGCGACGTAGAAGGCGAACGCCGCCGAGGCGACGATCCACATGATCACGGCCAGGGCCCCGCCCGGCGTGAACCAGCGGAAGCCCGGTTGTTTCACGTTCGGCGCCGCCCAGTAGAGGATCGCGAACATCACGCTGACGATCAGGAGCAGCACCGGCCACTTGGCGATGTCCCAGACCGTCACCGCCGAGCTGCCGATGCCCAGGAGGTTGCCGGCCTGTTTGGCGAGGCCACCGGTGAGAACCACCGCGAGCGCGGTGACGGCCAGCAGAACGACCAGCACCAGTGTCACGCCCAGTCGAACCGGAGCCTTCTTCCAGATCGGTCGTCCCTCCTCCATCTCGTAGATGGCGTTCGAGGCGCGCATGAAGGCGGCCACATACCCCGAAGCCGACCAGAGGGCGAGGGCGAGGCCGACGATGAAGAGGACCCCCCCGGCCCCTTGGCTCCTCTGCAGGTTCTCGACGGCGGTGGTGAAGATGTCCTTGGCCGGTCCCGGCGCCACCTTGCCCAGGTTGTCGAGCAGCGGCTGGGTCGCCGACCTGCCCACCAGTCCGAGGATGGATACCAGCGCCAAGATGGCCGGGAAGATCGCCAGCACGCCGTAGTAGGTCAGCGCCGCGGCGCGGTCGACGAGCTCATCCTCTTTGAACTCCCGGATCGTGCGCTTCAGCACGCCGGACCAAGACGACTTGTCGAGATCCGTCGGTGTCTGTGGCTCCTGACCATGTCCCTCCGAACCGCGGGCGGCTCCGGGGTCTCGCACCTCGCCCGTGGCCGCTTCCGTCTGGCGCCGTTGCCGCCGGGACACCCGCCGAGCCGGCTCCACGGCGCGCGGAGACGAAGGAGGGGGAGACTGAGTCTCGGCCGGTGGCGTATCCCCAGCACGCTGGTCGCCATCGCCGGGCTCATCCCGCGGATACCACGTCATCGGCGGGGACCTGGGCCAGTGGCCACTCGGGGCCGGCCCGCCGGCCGGCGGGGTTCGGCACCGGCTGGCGCCCGCTTCTTGGCCGACGTCGCCTTCTTGGCGCCGTTGCTCACTCCGGTCCCGGCGGCCGCGGCCAGAGGACCTCCAGCGTCGAGGAGCCGCCTCGGGTCGGTCAGCGGCTCCAGAGCCAGGGCCTCGACCATCACGAACGTCGCGAGCATGGCCGCCATCACGGCAGCGGGCACGCCCAGAACCGTCTCCTGACCACGATGTCGACGAACGCTAGCCGGGCCCCGAGTCCCGCGCCGCGCCGGGATCTCGGTGGCTGACGCGACACCCGGCCCTTCGACCCCGCGGAGGGGCGGTCGTCCCCCGGCGGGTGACCCCGCCTGGCTTGGACGGGCGGCCTCCTTGCCC
>DASZOE010000106.1:0-1886 GCA_035550945.1 Acidimicrobiales bacterium | reverse complement strand
GGGAGGTGGCGGGCACGCGAGCCGGTCTGCGGCGCAGCGGCCTGGCGGGCGGCGCCGAGGAGGTGCCGGAGCCGTCGGCGACCGCGGCCGGGTCCGGCTCCACGGGCACCTCGAGGGGGGGGACCTCCTCGAAGAGGGTGGTGGAGACGTCCGCCGTGGTCGTCGTGACCGAGCTCGAGTCGGACCGAGTGTCGATGCGCGCGTCGGGGCCGTCGGGCCCACCAGCGGTGAGCACGACGACGAAGGCCACGGCGATGAGCGCGGCCACTATGAGCGCGGGACCCCAGTCGCGGCGACGCGCCAGCCAGACCTGGCGGAGCCCGTCAGCGGAGAGCCATTGTGGGCGGCGACCCCCCGGTGGCGAGGGCATCTCGGGGTCGACCTCGAGAGGAGCGGGGACAGGAACCTGGGTTCTCTCCTCGGCGGGCGGTGTCTCCACGCCGCGGTCGGGGATGATCCGGCCCAGCTCGCCCAGCGCCGAGTGCAGCGGTCCCCCGAAGCCGGCGTCCCGGAGCGCGACCGCCGAGTCGTCAGGCTCGAACGGCGGCGGCTGATCCTCGCTGTCGACGGGAAGCGGGTCCCACCAGCTCCGTTCGTCGTCGCCACCAGCGGCGTCGGCCGGCGACTCCTCGCTCGCGAAGAGGTTCGGCGCCAGTGAGGCCGGCGGCGCCCATTCGGACGCGTCCTCCCCGGCCGGCGCCCGTTCGGTCACAGGCGACGGTTCGGGCGGGTCGCCGGACGCCGCCTCCGGCGACATCTCGAAGAGCGCGGCCAGGGCCGAGGCCAGCTCGTCGTCGCTCACGTCACGGTCGAGCTGACCGTTCCCATCGGGCGTGAGCCCGTCGAAGGGTTCGGAATCCGGCGTCGGGCGTTCAGGCACGAGCCATCCACGTCCTCCCGATCACCTGGGAAAGGCGGACCGTCACGAGGGCCGGCGGAGCCGCTACTTCTCGGCCTTGCGCCTGCCGTAGCGGCGCTCGAAGCGCTCGACGCGGCCACCGGTGTCGACCAGCTTCTGCTTGCCCGTGTAGAACGGGTGGCACTCGTTGCAGAGCTCGACCCGCATGTCGCCCTTCGTCGAGCGGGTGGTGAAGGTGTTGCCGCAGGAGCACCGCACCGAGGCGGTCTGGTAGCGGGGGTGGATGTCGGCTTTCACTCGCGGCTCCGTTCTCAACCGGCGGGAAGGGGCGTCTTGGCGATCTCGGCGAGGAACTCGTCGTTGCCCTTGGTGGTCTTGATCTTGTCCATCAACAGCTCGAGGCCGGCTCCACCTTCCAGGGCGTTGAGGACCCGCCGCAGCTTCCAGACCTGCTGGAGCTGGGTGCGCTCGAAGAGCAGCTCCTCGTGGCGGGTGGAGCTGGCGTTGACGTCGAGGGCGGGGTAGATGCGGCGCTCGGCCAGCTTGCGATCGAGCCGCAGCTCCATGTTCCCGGTGCCCTTGAACTCCTCGAAGATGACCTCGTCCATGCGGGACCCGGTCTCCACCAGGGCGGTGGCGAGGATGGTGAGCGAACCCCCCTCCTCGATGTTGCGGGCCGAGCCGAAGAACTTCTTGGGCGGGTACAGGGCACCCACGTCGATGCCGCCGGACATGATCCGTCCGGTGGCGGGGGCAGCCAGGTTGTAGGCCCGCGACAGCCGGGTGATGCCGTCGAGCACGATGCACACGTCGGTCCCGACCTCGACGAGGCGCTTGGCCCGCTCGATGGCCAGCTCGGCCACCGCCGTGTGCTCGTCCGACGGGCGGTCGAAGGTGGACGCCACCACCTCGCCCTTCACTGAGCGGCGCATGTCCGTGACCTCCTCGGGGCGTTCGTCCACCAGCAGCACGATCAGGTGCACCTCGGGGTTGTTGGCCTCGATGGAGTGGGCGATCTGCTTGAGGA
>DASZOE010000105.1:0-5160 GCA_035550945.1 Acidimicrobiales bacterium | reverse complement strand
ATCAGGGGCCGCGGGTCCAGCAGCCACACCGCCCGGCGGAAGGGGCGGGCCGTGGTCCGCACGTCGGCCCCGACGGCGGCGGCGGCCGTCTCGGCGCGCGACGCGGTGGCGTCGTCGACGCCGGCGGAGACGGCCGCCGAGTACGCCCGGCGGGCGAGTAGGCCGCCGCCGCCGTCGGGGCCGACGTGCGGACCACGGCCCGCCCCTTCCGCCGGGCGGTGTGGCTGCTGGACCCGCGGCCCCTGATCAGGGCGTTCGGCGGCTGGGTCGCGGAGCAGCGACGAAAGCGAGAGGCGAGAACCTGACGGCGCCCGAGGCGCGGGGCGCTACTGCTCGCGCTTGAAGCGCTTGCGGATGCGCTTGCCGGCGTCGCCGAGCGTATCCTTGAAGTTGTTGCCCTTCATCGTGCCGGTGACCTGCTGCCAGCCGGCCCGGCCCATCTTGCGCAGGTTGCGCTCGAACACGATGGCCGACGCCAGCATGACGAGGAACCCGCAGAAGCCCAGCACGAGCGACGAGGCGAAGGTGACGATGAGGAGGGCCAGGCCGCAGAAGAAGCCCAGGGCGGCCCACTTCAGATTGCGCCCGGCGTGGCGGTACAGCGTGGTCTTGCCGACCTCGCGGGCGAACGCGGGGTCGCTCTCGTAGAACTGCTGCTCGATCTCGTGGAGAATCCGCTGCTCGTCCTCAGAAAGCGGCACGTTTAGCCTCTCAGCGTCCCGAGCTCCGGTACGAGCCAATCTTCGCACAGCCGCAGTTGGTCAACAACGCACACCCCGGCTCTCCGACTGGCTCAACACTAGACCTCCGGGCCCCACTGTCGATCCCCTTGGCGGCGGACCTCGACGCCGTTCTTTCCCACCAGCGAAGCCGGCCCAACCACCCCGTCACCGAAGCGGCGCCGGGCGGCGTCGACGGCCCGGGCCACCGCCTCCTGCCGGTCTGCGTGGGCCGAAGGCAACGGACGGTCTGCGTGGCCGCCGTCGGCGGAGGCGGCCAGCTCCTCCAGGCTGAGCTGGCGGCCGGTGGCCGGGACCAGGTTCGAGGCGCTCAGCCCCAGCAGCCGCACACCGGGCGAGACGTCCACGCCGTCCAGCAGGGCCAGGGCCACGGCCGCCAGCGCGGGCCCGGTGTCGACGGCCTCCGGCTCGGTCCGGGCGCGGGTGATCGTCCGGAAGTCCCCGAACCGGACCTTGACGGTCACCGTCCGCCCGGCCAGCCCCAGGCCCCGGAGGCGGGCCACGACGGCGTCGGCCAGGCGCACGACCTCCCGGCGCAGGGGCTCGGGGTCGTGGTGGTCACGGGGGTAGGTCTCCTCGTGGCCGATCGACTTCGGCGCCCGGTCGGCGACCACGGCACGGGGGTCGCGGTTGTGGGCCAGGTCGTGGAGCGACCGCCCCAGGGCGGGGCCCAGGGCGCCCACCAGGGCCTCGACGGCCAGCGCGGCCAGGTCGCCCACCGTGCTCACCCCGAAGCGGTCGAGCCGCCGCCGGGTCACCGGCCCCACTCCCCACAGGGCACCGACGGGGTGGGCGTGGAGGAAGGCCAGCTCCTCCTCCGCGGGCACGACCTTCACCCCGGGCCCGGGCACGGGGCCCGCCCGCGAGGGCCTGGGCTTCGCCGCCTCCGACCCCAGCTTGGCCACCAGCTTGGTCGTGCCCACGCCGACCGAGGCCCACAGCCCGAGCTCGTCGTGCACCCGCCCCCGGATCAGGGCCGCGAGCACGGGGGCCGGCCCCCACAGCCGACGGACCGACGCGACGTCGAGGAACGCCTCGTCAAGGGCGATGCCCTCGACCAGGGGCGTGAACGAGGTGAGGAGCTCGTGGAGGCGGCGGCTGTAGTCGGCGTAGAGGTCGTAGCGGCCCGGGAGGAACACCGCCGCCGGGCACAGGCGGCGGGCCCGCGCCGAGGGCATGGCCGAGTGCACGCCGTAGGCCCGGGCCTCGTAGGACGCTGCCGCGACCACGCCGCGGTTCCCCGGGCCGCCCACCACGACCGGCCGCCCGGCGAGGGAGGGGTCGTGCAGGATCTCCACCGCGGCGTAGAACGCGTCGAGATCGACGTGGAGGATCGAGGGCGAGGGCCCGAGCTCACGGCCGGCCATGGCCCGAAGTGTGCCAGCATGCCGGATCCATCAGCGGGTCCGGACGGTCATCGAGGCGGGGAAGGCGCTGGGCGTGGACGTGGCGCCGCGCGAGTTCCCCGAGGGCACCCGGTCGGCGGCCGACGCGGCCCGGGCCATCGGCGTCGACGTGGGGGCCATCGTGAAGTCGCTGCTCTTCGCGGTCGACGGCGAGGCGGTGGTGGCCCTGGTCAGCGGGGCCAACCTCCTCGACGAGCCCAAGCTGGCGGCGGCCGCGGGCGGCAGCTCGGCCTGGCGCCAGGACGCCGACACGGTCCGCGAGGTCACCGGCTTCCCCGTCGGGGGCGTGCCGCCGTTCGGGCACCGTCAACCCCTCCGCACCTTCGTCGACGAGGACCTGGTCGGCCACCGCGAGGTCTGGGCCGCAGCGGGGACCACGTCGGTGAACTTCCCGATCGCACCCGAGGCCCTCGTGCGGGCGACAGCCGGGACGGTGTGCGACCTCGCCCGCCGGTAGGGCCGAACCCGCTCAGGCCGTCTTGGGCCGCCCGAAGGGAAGGCGGGTGCGCACGCCCCACCAGGTGACGAGGGCCAGCGCCTCCAGCACGATGCGGGTGGACATCTTCGACGTCCCCCGTACCCGGTCGACGAACTCGATGGGGCGCTCGACCACCCGGCCCCCGTTGGAGGCCACGAGGTGGGCCATCTCGATCTGGAACCCGTAGCCGTCGGCCCGGACGCGGTCGAGGTCGATGGCGGCCAGGGCGGTGGCCCGGTAGGCGCGGTAGCCGGACGTGGCGTCGTGGACGGCCAGGCGGAGCATGAACGCCGCGTAGCGGTTGCCCCAGCGGGACAGCGCCCGCCGCCCCACCGACCACCGGGGGATCGAGCCGCCGGGGACGTAGCGGGAGCCGATGGCCAGGTCGGCGCCGTCGTCGACGGCCTGGAGCAGGGACGGGAGGGCCCGGGCGTCGTGGGAGAGGTCGCTGTCCATCTCGACGAGCACCTCGTAGCCCCGCGCCATGCCCTCGTCGAACCCGGTGCGGTACGCGCTGCCCAGCCCGGCCTTGCCCGGGCGGACGAGGACGTCGATGCCGCCCACCTCGTGGGCGACCGCCTTGGCCACATCGGCGGTGCCGTCGGGACTGCCGTCGTCGACCACCAGGACGTCGGCCTCGGGGACGGCGGCGCGCAGGCGGCTGAGGACCTCGGCGATGTTGTCCGCCTCCTCGTAGGTGGGGAGCACCACCAGCGTGCGCATCCTGCGAGCCTACGATGCCGCGGTGGCCGACGACGAGGACACGGTTCCCACCGACGGTCCGACCGCGCTGCCGGGCGTGGGCGCCCGCATCGTGGCCTTCGTCGCCATCTGCGTGGCCGGGCTCTGCGGGCTCTTGATCGGGATGGCGCTCGTCCGGGTGGGGTGCGAGGGGAGCTGCGCGCCGGCCGAGGGCGTCGGCGCCGTCATCGGGGCCGTGGGCGCGGCGGGCGGCGTGGCCGTGGTGGCCGTCCTGGTGCTGCGCGCCATGGGCGAGTGGCAGGCGGGAGCCGGACGGCGCTGAGGCATCACCCTGCTATCGACCGGCGACGACTGGGCCTGAAGCCGAGGAAGGGTCAGGAGGAGAAGGTGAGCCGGCGGAAGCCCTCGGCGTAGCGAGTCCCCGCCATCCGGCCGTCGCCCTCGGCCCGGGCCACGACGACGGCCCGCAGCCACTCCTCCCCCTCCTCGCCCAGCTGGCTCCGGTGGCACGCCAGGGCCTCGACCTTGGTGTCGAGGGTCGCGGCCACGTCGACCCACACGTTGGGCTCGAGCGTTCCCGAGAGCAGGACGGCGCCCACGTGGTGGGCGGGGCCGGCTTCGGGGAAGTAGTGCGGGTTCCCGGCCGCGGGCGCGACGGCGTCGAGCGTGGCCCACCCCACGACGCGGTGGTCGTGGTGGTTGAAGTAGGTGTCGCCGAAGATCACGGCGGTCGGGTCGGGGCAGACCACCACGTCGGGCCGGACCCGGCGGATGACGGCCACCACCCTCCCCCGGAGGGCGGAGGTGTTCTCGACCTCGCCGTCGTCGACGGGGAGAGCGTCGTGCCCCCGCAGGCCGAGGACGGCGGCGGCCGCCGCCGCCTCACCGGCCCGGCGCCGGGCCAGGTCCTGGCGGTCGGTCGCCGGGTCACGGGACCCCTTCTCGCCCCGGGTGCAGGTGAGGACGTGGACCTCGCTGCCGCCCCGGGCCCAGGCCGCCAGCGTCCCGCCGCAGGAGATCTCGGGATCGTCGGGATGGGCGTACACGGCCAGCGCCCGAGCCGGCGCCGCGGCGAGGAGCTCGGCCATGTCAGGACGCGTCCCCGAGCGCCTTCACGGCCCGCCCGAGGGCGTCGTCGTCGACGTCGTGGTGGGTCACCAGGCGGACGACGCCCGGAGCGATGGTCCCGGCCAGCACGCCGTCGTCGGCCAGGTGCTCGAGGAGGGCGAGCGGCGCGGGGTGGGAGAAGGCCACGACGTTGGTGTGCACCGTGGCGGGGTCAAGTCCCGAGCCGGGCCAGCGCTCGGCCACGACCTCGGCGAGGCGCCGGGCCCGGCGGTGGTCGTCGGCCAGGCGGTCGACCATGGTGAGAGCCACCAGGCCGGCCGCGGCCAGGACGCCCGCCTGGCGCATGCCGCCGCCCATCCGCTGGCGCTCGCCGCGCGCCGCCTCGATCAGGTCGCCCGGCCCGGCGAGGAGGGACCCCACCGGGGCGCACAGGCCCTTGCTGAGGCAGCACATCACCGTGCTGGCGGGCGCCGCCCACGTGGCCGCCGGGGTCCGGGTGGCCACCTCGGTGTTGAAGAGCCGGGCGCCGTCGAGGTGGACCGCGAGCCCGCCCGCGGCCGCGGCAGCGGCCACCTCCCGCAGCCGGCCGAGCGCCCACGGCGCCCCGTTGGCCGGCATGTGGGTGTTCTCGATGCACACCACCGAGGGCCGGGGATGGTGGTGCGCCGTTGCCTCCACGGCCCACGCCACGTCGGCGGCGGCGACCGTGCCGTCGGCGTCGTCGACGGTGTGGAACTGCACGGCCGCGTTCCGCCCCGCGGGCCCG
>DASZOE010000104.1:0-8432 GCA_035550945.1 Acidimicrobiales bacterium | reverse complement strand
GGCCAGGAGCAGCACCCCGCCCAGCACGGCCAGGCCGGCCAGCAAGGCGAGCGGCCGTTGCCCTCGGAGCGGCTCTCGGCGAACGTCCTCGGCCTTGTCGATTCCGAGCAGCATGATCCCGAACAGGACCAGGACCACGATGGCCCCGGCATAGACGATGACCTGCACCGCGGCCAGGAAGTGGGCCGCCTGGGCGACGAACAGCACGGCCACCGCGAAGAGGGTCATCACCAGCATGAGGGCGGCATGGATGGGGTTCGACGCCAGGACCACGCCCAGGGCGCCGGCCAGGGTGGCGACCGCGGCGACGGTGAAGACGAACCAGTCCATCAGTCGGTTGCCTCGGGCTCCGATTGGCCCTTCTCCGGCGCTCTCACGCCGAACCCGAGCTCGCCCGACCACGCCACCTTGCCCTCGAAGGCGGCCGACCCCGACGGGGCGGTGGCCCTCACCCAGCCGGAGGTGTGCTCCTCGTCGCCGGGCCGCCAGTCCTCCCAGGGGAGGTGCTTGGGCTGGCCCTCGTCGTCGACGAGCAGCTCCTCGCGGGTGTAGATGGCGTCCTCGCGATTGGTGAACGAGAACTCGAACAGCTTCGACTCGGTGATGGCCTCGGTGGGGCACGCCTCCACGCAGAGGTCGCAGTGGATGCAGCGGAGGTAGTTGATCTCGTACACGAACCCGTAGCGCTCCCCCGGGGAGACGGGCTCGTCGGGCGGGTTGTCGGCGCCCCGCACGTAGATGCAGCGGGCCGGGCAGACGCCGGCGCACAGTTCGCAGCCGATGCACTTCTCCATGCCGTCCTCGTAGCGGTTCAGCACGTGGCGGCCGTGGAAGCGCAGGGGCTTGGGACGCTTCTCGGTGGGATAGCGGGTGGTGACCCGCGGTTGGAAGATGTTCTTGAACGTGACCCTGAACCCGTCCAGGTAGCCCACTAGCTGGTTGCCTCCCCCCTGACGAGGACCTCTTCTCCCTGGGCCGAATCCTCGGTCTCACGCTGGCCCACGCGTAGGGCGCCGGCCAGGATGACCCACCCCAGGACGCCGATGGCGAGCGACACGCCCAGCACCACCCCCTGGTTCCACCCCTGGTCGCGACCGGCCCGGAGGGCGGCGATGAGGAGGAGCCAGTACAGCGCGGCCGGGATCAGCTTCTTCCAGCCGAGGTCCATGAGCTGGTCGTAGCGCAGCCGGGGGAGGGTGGCGCGGAGCCAGACGTAGACGAACAGGAACGCCACCAGCTTGAGGAAGAACCACACCACCGGCCACAGGTCGGGGAGGAAGCCGATCGCAGGGCCGTTGGGGCCGCCCAGGAACAGGGTGACGGCCACCGCCGCGATGGTGATGGTGTTCATGAACTCGGCCAGGAAGAAGAGGGCGAAGCGGATGGACGAGTACTCGGTGTGGAAGCCTCCGACCAGCTCCTGCTCGGCCTCCACCAGGTCGAAGGGCGGCCGGTTGATCTCGGCCGTGCCCGCGACCATGTAGATCAGGAAGGGCACGCCGCCCAGGGCCCAGAGGTTCCAGCTCCACGTGGCCTGGGACTGCACGATGTCGTGGGTGGACAGGGAGGCCGCGGCCAGCACTGCCGCGGCCACGGCCAGGCTCATGGCCGCCTCGTAGGACACCATCTGCGCCGACGCCCGGACCGCGCCCAAGAGTGGATACTTCGAGCCCGAGGACCAGCCGGCCAGCATCACGCCGTAGACGGCGATCGAGGACATGGCGAGGAGGAAGAGGATCCCCACCGGCGGGTCGGCGAGCTGGAGGTAGGTCTCGCGGCCGGCGATGGAGATGGTGCCGCCCATCGGGATGATGGCGAAGGACGCGAAGGCGGGGACGGCGGAGAGGTAGGGCGCCAGCCGGAAGACGCGGCGGTCGGCCTGCTCCGGCATCAGGTCTTCCTTGAAGAAGAGCTTGATGCCGTCGGCCAGCGTCTGCAGGATCCCCCACGGACCGGCCCGGTCGGGGCCGACCCGGCTCTGCATGTCGGAGATCACCTTGCGCTCGAACCAGATCATCAGCAGCACCGAGACCAGCAGGAAGCCGAAGACGACGAGCACCTTGAGCAGGACGATGAGCACGACCGCGAGGTCGATCCCGTCCTCGAAGAGGGGGTCTCCCATTACTGGCGGCCCGGGGCGGGCGCGCCGGCGCCCACCGTCTCGACCCGCACGTCGGTGACCGGCGCGGTGGCGTCGATGAGGTCGGCCGCCCCCTCGCCGGGCTGGTTGAAGTCGACGACCGCCGATCCCCGGGGCACGCCGTCGTCGGCGGCCGCCTCGAGCACCAGGGCGGCCCGCCCCGAGGTCACCCGCACCCAGTCTCCAGGGCGGATGCCGAGGCGCGAGAGGTCGTGGGGATTGGCGCGGAAGCGGCTGCCGGGGGCGAGCGCGGCCAGCGCCGGCGAGCGCTGGACGAGCACGCCGGCGTCGTACAGGCTGCGGCTGGCGACCAGGCGCAGCGAGTAGGCGTCGATGGGCCGCAGCGGCGGAGTGGGCTCGGCCCCGGCGAAGGTGACCAGGGCGGGGGGCTCGCCCTCGACGACGTGGCCCGCGGAGACGGCCGAGTCCTGGGCCCCGGGCTGCAGCGGGGCCCGGCCCGCCTCGGGCTCCGGCTCGGGCTGCACCGTCTCACCCTGGAGACGGGACGCCTTCACCTCGATGGTCTCGTGGGGCCGGAGCAGGTCGGCGCCGGACACGCCGGCCGCACCTTCCGCCGGCAGGGGGACCACCACGCCGTCGCCCAGGCCCCTGCGGGCCAGGAGCTCGGGCGTGAGACCGCGGTGGGACGGGGCCAGGGCCTCGATCTCGGCGGCGATGGAGTCGAGGCTCTCGAAGCCCAGGTCGGCGCCCATGCGCTCGGCGAGCTCGGCGGCGATCATCCAGTCGGGGCGGACGGTGCCCGGGGCGGTCACCTTCTGGCCCAGGCGCGTGACCCGTCCCTCCTGGTTGGTGGTGGTGCCCGGGCGCTCGGCCCACCCCGCCACCGGGAGCACCACGTCGGCGTGGAGGGCGGAGTCGGTGAGGAAGGTGTCCACCACCACGGTGAAGCCCACGCCGGCGAGGGCCCGGCGGGCCAGGGTGCGGTCGGGCAGGTCGGAGACGGGGTCGGCGCCGACGAGGAGCATCCCCTGGATCCGGTTGGCGGCGGCGGCGGCGGCGATGCCGAGGGCGTCGAGACCCCGGCCCTCGGGGACGCTCCCCCACCCGGCCGAGAACCACGGCCGCCCGGCATGGAGCGACACCCGCCCGGGGAGGACGCCCGGGGCCAGCCCCATGTCCAGAGCGCCGTGGACGTTGCCCCGCCGCAGGGCGGGGAGGAACCGCACGTCGGGAAGGCCCGCGGCCAGCACCGCGGCCGCCTCCGTCGTAGCCGCGGCCGACTCGGCCACCGACGGTCGCCCGAGCACCACCACCACCGACCCCCGGCGCAGCAGGTCGGCGGCAGCCTCGATCTGCTCGGGAGGCACCCCTGCGGGGGGCGACGACGCCGCCGGCCCCCGGCCGGCCGCTGCGTTCGGGTCACGCAGGCCGGCCACTGCGTTCGGGTCACGCAGGCCGGCCACTGCGTTCGGGTCACGCAGGCCGGCCACTGCGTCGACCAGGGCCCGGGCCACGGCCACGGCCTCGCCCGGCCGGTGCAGCAGGGTGGAGGCCGCGTAGCGGCTGAGCCCCGTCGACCGGGGCCCGACCTCCACGAGCGGGACCCCGCCCTCGAGGGCGGCCTCCCGCAACCGCAGGTAGAGGACCGGCAGCTCCTCCTTGATGTCGGGCCCGAGGAGGAGGACGGCGTCGGCCCGGCAGGTCTCGTCGATGGTCGCCCGGGGCAGGCCCAGGACGACCTCGGCCGGGAGACCGTCGCCCAGCTGGCAGTCGACGTTGTCGGTGCCGAGCACCGCCTTGGCCAGCTTGGCCCAGGCGTAGGCGTCCTCGTTGGGCAGGCGGGCGCCCCCCAGCAGGGCCAGGGTCCGCGGCCCGCTGACGTCGCGGACGTGGCGCAGGCCCTCGGCCGCGATCTGGAGCGCCTCGTTCCAGCTGGTCTCCACCAGCTCCTCGCCCCGGCGCACGAGCGGGACGGTGAGGCGCCCTTGGCCCTCGGACGCCTCGTAGCTGAAGCGGCCCTTGTCGCACAGCCAGCCGTGGTTCACGGGCTCGCTGTCGATCCCGAGGTTCCGGATCAGCCGGTCGCGCGAGGACTGGACGGCGACCCGGCAGCCGACGGCGCAGGCGGTGCACGTCGACTCCACGACCTCGAGGTCCCACGGCCGGGCCTTGAAGCGGTAGGGCTTCGCCAAGAGCGCTCCCACCGGACAGATCTGGACGATGTTGCCGCTGAAGTTGGAGATGAAGGGCTTGTCGGGGAAGGTGTTGATCTCCGTCTGGTCGGCCCGCCCCACGAAGTCGATCATCGGGTCGCCGGCGACCTCGTCGGCGAAGCGGGTGCACCGGGCGCACTGGATGCAGCGCTCCCGGTCGAGATCCACCAGCGAGTTGATGGGAATGGGCTTGGCCCAGTGCCGCTTCTCCTCCACGAACCGGCTCTCGCCCGGCCCGAAGGCGAAGGTCTGATCCTGCAACGGGCACTCGCCGCCGCGGTCGCACACCGGGCAATCGAGGGGGTGGTTGATGAGCAGGAACTCGAGCACGCCGTCCTGGACCTTCTTGGCCTTGGCCGAAGTGGTGACGACCTGCTGACCCTCCTCCACCGGTATGTAGCAGGACGGCATCAGCATCATGCCCTTGGGGCTGCTGATCTCCACCACGCACATGCGGCACATCCCCACCGCCTTCATCCGGGGGTGCCAGCAGAACCGGGGGATGTAGATCCCGGCTCGCTCGGCCGCGGCGATCACCATCTCGCCCTTGCGGGCCTCGACCGTGCGCCCGTCGACGACGATGTTGAGGGTCTCGGTGTCCTGGGCCTGCGTGCTCACGTCGTCGCCGCCGCGGTCAGGGAGGCGCCCTCGGTGGGACCGAACGGACAGCGGCCCTCGTCGATGTGGGTCAGGAACTCGTCGCGGAACATGCGGATGGCGGACGTTATCGAGGCCGGGATCGAGGGGCCCAGGACGCAGATCGTCGTCTTCTGGGGCGGCCAGCTGAGCCCCGGCGAGATGTTGTCGCAGACGTCGAGGAGGAGATCGAGATCGCTCCTGCGGCCCGCGCCCAGCTCTATGCGGTTCATGATCTTGTCCAGCCAGCCGCCGCCTTCCCGGCAGGGCGTGCACTTACCGCACGACTCCTTGGCGAAGAACCGCGTGGTGCGCCACGCCGCCCGCACCGCGCAGGTGGTGTGGTCCATGACCACCACCGACCCCGAGCCCAGCATCGAACCGGCCTTCTGGACCGCGTCCTGGTCGATGGGGAGGTCGACATGGTCGGGGCCGAACCAGGGCGCCGACGCGCCGCCGGGGATGAAGGCCTTGAGCTCGTTGTCGCCCCGGATGCCCTGGCCGAGGCGCTCGTGGTAGATGAGGTCGCCAAACGTCGTCGTCACCATCTCGATCTCGTAGTTCGACGGCCGCTTGACGTGCCCCGACAGCGAGAAGAGGCGCGTCCCCGTGGTGCGCCCCTCGCCGAGGGCGGCGAACGCCTCCCCGCCGTTGACGACGATCCAGGGCAGGTTAGACAAGGTCTCGACGTTGTTCACGACGGTCGGAGCCTGGTAGAGGCCGATGGCCGCCGGGAAGTACGGGGGCTTCTCCCGGGGGAAGCCCCGCTTGCCCTCGAGACTCTCGAGCAGGGCCGTCTCCTCGCCGCAGATGTACGCCCCCGCGCCCGGGTGGATCACCACGTCGAGCGAGAAGCCCGAGCCGAAGATGTCGCGTCCGACCGCGCCGTAGCCGTAGGCCTCGTTGAGCGCCGACTGCATGCGCTCGAGGCCCAGGGCGAACTCGCCTCGCACGTAGATGAAGGCCTGGGCCGCGCCGACCGTGTAGGCGCAGATCAGCGTTCCCTCGATGATCTGGTGGGGGTCGTTGACCATCAGCATGTGGT
Source organism: Acidimicrobiales bacterium (assembly GCA_035550945.1). Classification (GTDB taxonomy): domain Bacteria; phylum Actinomycetota; class Acidimicrobiia; order Acidimicrobiales; family AC-14; genus DASZOE01. The sequence goes on along the minus strand of DASZOE010000104.1, from coordinate 2,437 downwards.
CCTTGTAGGTGCACGGCTCGCTCTCGTCGCCGTTGACCACCAGGTAGACGGGCTGGGAGTCGGCCAGCATCGACCACTTCTTGCCCGCCGCGAAGCCGGCGCCGCCCCGACCGAAGAGCTGGGACGTCATGACCTCGTCGTGGATCGCGTCGGTCTCCATGGTGAGGGCCTTGCGCAGGCCTTCGTAGCCGCCGTGGGCGAGATACGTGGACAGAGTCCACGACTCGGGAACGCCGTGGCGGCCGGTGACGATCGCCGGGGGATCGAGGTTCACTGGCTCCCTCCGTCGTCTTCATCCTCGTCGCCGGCGTCGTCGTCCTCTGCCTCGGTCGAGGACGGGTCACCGGCGACCCTTATGGCCCGGGCGTGGCTCGGGCCGCTGGCCGTGACCCGGGGCTGGTCCGGATCCTTCTCGCCGGTGGCCCCGACGGGGGCCAGCGGTGGTGACCTCCTCTGGACCCGCGTGTCCTCCTCCTCGACGGGGGCCACGGGCTGGCCGCCACTGGGAACGGTGACCATGTCCACCTTCCGGCGCACCCGGTTGAGGGTGCCGTGGGGCGGCACCCGATCGGACAGGCGACCGGTACGGAGGTCGTCGACGAGACGGTCGAAGTCGGCGTTTGACACGTTGCCGAAGTAGCGCCAGTTGACGGCCAGGCAGGGCGCCTCCCCGCAGAAGGCGACGCACTCCACCTCCTCCAGGGTGAACTCACCGTCGCTGGTGGTCGCACCGGAGGCCACCCCCAGCCGCTCCTCGGCGTGGTGCAGAAGCTCGTAGGCGCCGTTGAGCATGCAAGCGATGTTGGTGCACACCGAGAGGAGGTAGCGCCCGACCGGGTGCATGAAGAACATGTCGTAGAAGCTGGCCGTGCCGTACACCTCGGCGGCCGTGATGTCGAGGAGCTCGGCCACGTGCTCCATGCCGTCGGAGGTGAGGTACCCCTCCTGCTCCTGGACGATGTGGAGCATGGGCAGCAGAGCCGACCGGGGTTCGGGGTAGAGCCCCATGAGCTCCTTCGCCCTCCGCAGGTTGTCCGGGTTCAGCCGGCCCATGGCGAGCGCTCCGGTGGGCGGTGGCGAGCGAGGGGGCAATTCATCGGTCGACCTCGCCCATGATCGGGTCGACGGTGGAGATGACGGCGACCGCATCGGCGAGCAGGCCGCCCTTCATCATGTGGGGGAGCGACTGGAGGTTGGCGAAGGAGGGCGCCCGGATGTGCAGCCGGTAGGGCTTGGCCGTGCCGTCCGAGACGAGGTAGCACCCCAGCTCCCCACGGGGTGACTCCACCGCCACGTAGACCTCACCCTCGGGCACCTTGAACCCCTCGGTGAAGATCTTGAAGTGGTGGATGAGGGCCTCCATGGACTCGTCGATGCGGACTCGGGGCGGAGGCGTGACCTTCTTGTCCTGCACCCGGTAGTCGCCCGGAGGGATGGCGTCGACGACCTGGCGGAGGATCTTGATCGACTCCCGGATCTCGTTGAGGCGGATGGCGTAGCGGTCGAAGGTGTCGCCGTACTGGCCCACGACGACGTCGAAATCGACCTGGTCGTAGAACATGTACGGCATCGTCCGCCGCAGGTCCCACGGCACACCCGTGGAGCGCAGGATGGGGCCCGTGACGCCGAGGGCCATGCACTCCTCGGCGGTGATCACGCCGACCCCCTGGGTGCGCTCCCGCCAGATGGGCTGGCCGGTGAGGAGGTTGTCGTAGTCGTCGAGGCGGGGCGGGAAGGCGTCGAGGAGGGTGAGGACGTCGTCGCGCCACCCGTCGGGGAGGTCGGCGGCCACCCCCCCGGGTCGGATGTAGTTGTGGTTCATCCGCAGCCCGGAGCAGCGCTCGAAGAAGGCGAGGATCGACTCGCGCTCGCGGAACCCGTAGATCATCATGGAGAGGGCGCCCAGGTCCAGGCCGTTGGTGGCCAGCCACAGGACCTGCGAGGACATGCGGTTCAGCTCGCACATGAGCATCCGGATCCAGGTCGCCCGGGGCGGCACCTCGAGCTCGAGGAGCTCCTCGGTGGCCAGGGCGAAGACCAGCTCGTTGAACAGCGGCGAGATGTAGTCCATGCGGGTGACGTTGGTGGGCCCCTGCAGGTAGGTGAGTTCCTCCCCCTGCTTCTCCATCCCCGTGTGCAGGTAGCCGATGACCGGCTTGGACCGCAGCACCGTCTCGCCGTCGAGCTCCATCATCACCCGGAGCACCCCGTGGGTGCTGGGGTGCTGGGGCCCCATGTTGATGATCATCGTGTCGTCGTCGGTGGGTTGCTGCTCGACGTGCTCCGGGAGGTGCGGGATCCGCAGGACCGAGTCCATGTCCCGCAGGGCCGCCACACCCGTGGTAGGGACGCGCAGCTCCGGAGAGACGGTCGTGGTCTCGTTCAGGACGTCAGCCACAAGACCCCCTTCGCGTAGACGGGGTGGTGAGGGCGAGGT
>DASZOE010000103.1:0-3018 GCA_035550945.1 Acidimicrobiales bacterium | reverse complement strand
GATCGGTCTCGGCACGATTGCCGCCCTGCCACCGGATCTGATCCCCACCCTCCTCACCGAGCTGCGCGACCGACTCCCCGATGTCAGCGTCGTCGCCCGGTCCCTCCCGTCGGGGCTCACGGCCACCGCCGCGCTCGAGCGGCCGGACGTCGACATCGCCCTCCTGCGGGGCCAGGTCAGCGAACCGGGAGTCTCGACTGTCCAAGTCGCCGGGGAGCGGGTGGGCGTGGCCCTACCGGCCACCGACGCGCTCGTTGCCCGCGCCTCGCTCGTCGCCACCGATCTCGAAGGACGGGTCTTCGTCGCTTTCCCACGCGCTGACGATCCGGTCGAGTTCGACCGGATCTTCGGGGCGCTCCGAGCCAGCGGACTGCGTTCGTTCACCGTCCACGAGTCGCCGCCTGGTGGGGTCGACGCATCGCTGCGCCTGGTGGGATCCGGCATCGCGGTGTCGCTCAAGCTCAAGAGCGAGGTCCGCGCCCATCGGGACGAAGCGATCGCCTGGCGACCACTCGACGATCCCCCCATCCACGTCGTGATCACGGCCGCATGGCGCCCTGACCAGCTCGGCCCCGCCAGCCGTCGCTTGGTCGACCTCCTGCGTGAGCAGCGCGCCCTCGTCCAGGAGCGTTTCGAGGAGCGGCCATGATTGCCGCTCCGGGTGGTTGTGAAGGTCGCCGGCGGAGCCATTTTCTCGCCCCTCGTGACTGCATTGTCCTGGTCCGTATGCGGCGTGGCGGGCTCTCGCAGCAAGCGGCTGCTCATCGGCCCGAGGGACGTCACGCGGCGAGACTTCTCTCGCGCTCGGTAACGGCATGTCACCACTGCGGTGCCCGATAACGCTCACTTCACCGCCGAGGCGCCTGGCGAGCGAACTCGTGCGGCCCAAGCGCCCGCTCGCGCCGGTTACCGGGCAGGTCGCTGCCTCGGGTACGTGCCAACCGCTGGTCGCCTCGTTCGGGTGCCGAGCTTCGCGAACGCCAGCTACCGGCACCTACGGGGGAGGCCCGTTGGTCTCGCGGCGCTCGATATGGGGCGCGCGTTCTGGGACACCAGGCGGCCCGATGGACAGCGCGGAGCGCCGGACCGGTGGAGAGCAGCCGGCCAGCGGTTGCCACCGCGGCCGGGCGACCTCTGTATCCGGATGTCCTCTCCCCGGGGGACCCGGATGCGTGGAGGACGTCGAATCGGGACACCGCTACTCGGATAGCTGGCGCTCGGATTGTCACCAGCGCCGGGAGGGAACCCCCATCCGCGATCCCTTCCCTTTGCGCCCAGGCTCGGAGTAGCGAAGTCCCGTAGTGACACGTCCCTGGGCGGGGGGCCGCTGGACCCGACCATCCTCTAGGCCATCGGAGCCACACTTTCACCCGCCTTATCGAGCCGCAAGATCGCGCAGGACCTCGATCGCCGCCTGCCATGCCCGCGCCGAAAGCTCTCGATCGGCCTCGGGTGAGCCGCCCATGTCGACGCCCGGGAACTGGAGTCCTACGGTGTCCGGCGTGATGAGATGGCCGGCACCGCTGCCTGAGATGTGGACCACAGCATCTCCGCGTCCGTGTCTTTCCATTCGGCGCACGATTCTGCGCGCCATCTCCTCGGAGGGCCAGAACCGGTCGTCCGTCCCGCTCACGAGAAGCACCCGCCCGGAGAACCGGTCGAGCGGGATCACCGTCCCGTCGGCCTGGCCGTCCGGCGGGCACTCGTAGCAGGGCAGCATGACGACGCCCCGGTCGGACTCCCGCGGCGGGGCCTGAGCAAACACGCATGCGAGGGGCTCGCCACGCCAGGACCAACTTGACCTGGGGGAGGCGCTGGCGTCCCCACCGTTGGGCTCGAATCCGTGCCAGATGACGGCACTCGGTGCCCACGCGAGGACGGCCTGCACCGGACCGGGTTCGTACGCGGCTGCGGCGAGCGCGAGCTCCGCGCCCTTCGAGTGACCGGCGACGGCGACCGGGACCCCAAGCTCGTGGGCCAGCCAGGTGGCGGCTGACGAGACGGTCTCGATCGCCACCTCGACGATCCCGTCGCCGCCGAACCACCGGATGGCGAGGGCGTCGAACCCTTCGTCGGCGAACTGCTGCGCCCACCCGTCGCGTCGCTGCCCGTCGGCGGCATGGAGCACCAGCACGGCGGCGCCGACCGGGGCCGAGGCCCGGAACAGCGCACCGTCGAACGGCGGGGCGGTCACGACGTCACCACCCGAACAGAGTCCCCTCGGTGGTAGCCCCGCGCCTTGCGCGCCATCAGGCCTGCGGGATCTTGGAGAAGTCCCACGTCACCGTCCTCTCGGGATGGAAGCGGATCCGCGCCCGGTCGCCCAGGCCGAGGCTGGTCAGGATGTTGTATGACTCCATGGCGCTGTCCCGGTCGCCCACGTACCGGCCGAAGTGCCGGGCGTACTCCTCCGGATCGGTCGGCTCGGGGGTGGCCTCCGCGTGCCCGGTGAAGTGCACGCCGGCGTAGGGCTCGTCGACCTTGTCGATGAGAACTGAGGCGCGGGCGTGACGGCCGAGATTGCGGACTGCGTCGCTGTTCTGCCACGTGCTGAACAGAACGTCGCCGTTGTCGTCGACGGCGTAGGTGAGCGGCGTCATGCGGATCGACCCATCCGGATTGTGGGTGGCGATCTTCGCCACCCAGAGGCCCTCCCGCAAGAAGGCGTGGAGCTCGTCGTCAGTCAGCGGCGGCAGCCTCATCGGTTGCTCCTTTGTTGGGTCGTGAGCGCCCTCATCGCACCCGCCCTTCCACGATGGAGAACGGCGTCGGAGTGGGGACCGTTCGCACCAAGTCGATGCCCGCGTCCCCGAGCAGGCTTCGGTACTGCGCCTCGGTGCGCTCCCGGCCGCCGGTGACGGCGAGCATGAGCACGTCGAGCGTCTTGGCCCAGTGCGGCTCCGGGCCTTGGGGCATGACCGTCTCGATGACGAGGACGGCCGCGCCGGGCTCGGCGGACTTGGCCACCGCGGCCAGGATTCGCGACGCATGTTCATCGTCCCAGTCGTGGAGGATGGT